>NZ_JACGTN010000015.1:0-275658 GCF_014763005.1 Stenotrophomonas sp. Br8
TGAGCCGCATGGATGCGGCGACCGAGCTTACATGGATGTACTTGCAGCGGCCCCCGCACGCTGCCCCACCCCGCCTACCCTCAGGAAACCAGCTTCTGCTGTTGCTTCGGCTGTTGCCGTTGTTTCGGCGGGTCCCGGGCGCCGCCCGGGCGAACCCCTTACACTCCAGAACGATTTCCCTGCTGGAGAGAGCAATGAAGCGAGTAGTACTGGGCGTGCTGGCCCTGTCGGTGTCGAGCGCACTGATGGCGGCCACCCCGAAATTCGATGGCGCGCGGATCTCCGCCGACGTCAAGGAACTGGCCTCCGACGCCTACGAAGGCCGCTCACCGGCCACCGCCGGCGAAGAAAAGACCATCGCCTTCCTCAGCAAGCAGTTCGCCGATGCCGGCCTGCAGCCCGGTGGTGACCTGAAGGACGGCAAGCGCCTGTGGACCCAGGCCGTGCCGCTGCGCAAGGGCGACATCGTCGGTACCCCGCAGCTGTCGCTGCAGCAGGGCGGCAAGACCATCACGCTGGAACAGGGCAAGCAGATTGCCGTGCGTGCAGCCATGAACGGCGCCACCAACGTGGATATCAGCAAGGCACCGCTGGTGTTTCTCGGCTATGGCGTGAAGGCGCCGGAGCGCAACTGGGACGACTTCAAGGGCGTGGACCTGAAGGGCAAGATCGCCGTCGTGCTGATCAACGACCCGGACTTCGAGACCGGCAAGGGCGACTTCGATGGCAAGGGCATGACCTGGTATGGCCGTTGGCCGTACAAGTACGAAGAAGGCGCACGCCAGGGCGCACTCGGTGTGCTGATCGTGCATGAGACCGCACCGGCCTCGTATGGCTGGGCCACGGTGGCCGGCTCCAACACCAACACCATGTTCGACGTGGTGCGCGACAACCCGGCCGACAGCCACCCGCTGCTGGAAGGCTGGATCCAGCGCGATCTGGCGGTGGAACTGTTCCGCTCGGCCGGGCAGGATTTCGAAGCATTGAAGAAGAAGGCGCAGCAGCGCGACTTCACTCCGGTCACGCTGACCGGCGCCAGCCTGGATGCGAAGTACGCGGTCAAGACCGAAGTGATCACCTCGCACAACGTGGCCGCGCGCCTGGAAGGCAGCACGCATGCGGACGAGACCATCATCTACAGCGCGCACTGGGACCACATCGGCGTGGGCGAACCGGATGCACGCGGCGACCGCATCTTCAACGGCGCGCTGGACAATGCCAGCGGCACCGCCTCGCTGATCGAACTGGCGCGCGGTTTCGCCAAGGCCCCGCGTCCGCAGCGTTCGGTCGTGTTCCTGGCAGTGACGGCCGAGGAGAAGGGCCTGCTGGGTTCGGAGTACTACGCAACGCATCCGCTGTATCCGCTGGAAAAGACCGTGGCGATGATCAACATGGATGGCATGGCGCCGTTCGGTCCGTCGCGCGATTTCGGCATCTACGGCGCGGCGCGCTTCGAACTGCTGGACCAGTTGAAGGATGTGGCCAAGGGCTGGGACATCCGCTACACGCCGGACCCGAAGCCGGAGGCCGGCCTGTTCTTCCGCTCCGACCACTTCCCGTTCGCCAAGCGTGGCGTGCCGGCGCTGTCCTGGTCGGCAGGGCAGGACTGGGTGGACGGTGGCGTCGCGGCGGGCAAGAAGGCGTCCGAGGACTACACCGCCAAGCGTTACCACCAGCAGGGCGACGAGTGGCAGCCGGACTGGGTGTTCGCCGGCGCCGCGCGCGACCTGGAAGTGCTGTACACCCTGGGCAACCAGTTGGCCAACTCGCGCAGCTGGCCGAACTGGAGCAAGGACGAGGCGTTCCGCGCCGTGCGTGACGCCAGCGCCGACCAGCGCAAATAAGGGAAGGCGCCGGGTCCGCCCGGCGCCTCCCAGGTAGTGCCGGCCGCTGGCCGGCAACCCTGTGGTGCTTGCGGAGGCAATGGGGAGCCGGCCAGCGGCCGGCACTACGTACGGGGCTTCCATCCACCCTTTCCCGCCCTTCGTCGCACACCGCTTGTTTGCCCGAAGGGCCGCTCTATGCTCGGCTCACCCCTTCCACCAAGGCGCCGCCGTGATCGCCAGCTTCTCCCTCATCATCCGTCACCTGCTGGCCTGGGCCGCGGCGCTGTTCGTTGCCGGCATGGTCTGGAGCGGCATCTTCAGCGGCATGAACGACGGCCCGGGCTGGGTGTTCGGGCTGCTGGTGATGTTCCTGATGATCTCTGCGCTGGGCAGCGCGATCACCCACGTGCGCCGGGTCTGGCTGGTGGCCGGTCGCCTCGATGGCGCCACGCTGTCCGGCCGCCAGCGCCGGCAGATCGAACTGCCGATGGATGCCGGCCAGGCCTTTGCGGTGGTCGAAGCAGCCGTCGGCGAACTGCCACGGGTGGAAGAGGTGGAGAGTTCTGCCGGCAGCCTGCAGGTGCGTGCCTATGTGCGGCGCGTCGACCTGTGGAACGGTCGGCAACCATCGCGCTGGAACCTGCCTGCGCGGCTGGCGATCAAGCGCAACAGCGTGCTGGCCACGGTTACGCCGGGGCAGGGCACCAGCACCGTCACCCTGCTGTTCGAACCGGACGCCGGCTGGTGGGCCGATCTGCTGGCACTGGATGAAGGCAGCAACTATGAGAACGCCGAAGCGGTGACCCGTGCGATCAGCCGCCGTGTGGCCGACCAGCGCCGCGACGAGCAGGCCGCCGCCGAACAGACCCAGGTGGAAAAGGAACTGTCGGTCGCGCGCTTGAACCTGCTGCACGCGCAGGTCGAGCCGCACTTCCTGTACAACTCGCTGGCCAACGCCCAGGTGCTGACCCGCACCGACCCCGCGCGCGCCGAGCAGATGCTGGGCCACCTGATCCAGTACCTGCGCAGTTCGCTGCCGCAGGTGGATGAGTCGGTGTCCACGCTGGGCGTGGAGCTGGAACGTACCCGCGCCTATCTGGAAATCCTGCGCATCCGTATGGGCGCCCGGCTGGCGGTGGAAGTGCAGGTGCCGACCGAACTGCACGAAGTGAAGCTGCCGGCGATGGCGCTGCAGACATTGGTCGAGAACGCGATCAAGCACGGCCTGGAACCCAAGCCCGGTGGCGGTACGGTCTGGATCCTCGCGCGCGGTTTCGATGACCACGTCACCGTGACCGTCGCCGACGATGGGCTCGGCTTCGGCCAGGGCACCAGCGGTACCGGCATCGGTCTGAAGAACCTGCGCGAACGTTTGCGCCTGACCTGCGGTGAGCAGGCCGGGGTGGCGATCGTGGCCAATTTCCCCAGCGGTGTAGCCGCCACCATGACCCTGCCGCAGTCGGCCAAGGAACCCCGCCATGCCGCTTGAAGCGTTGATCGCCGAAGACGAGGAGCTGCTGCGGCACTCGCTGGTCGAGCAACTCGGGCGGCTGTGGCCGGAGCTGAAGCTGGTGGCCGAATGCGAGGACGGTGCCAGTGCGCTGGAACAGTTGGCCGAGAAACAGCCGGACATCGCTTTCCTTGATATCCGCATGCCCGGCATCAGCGGCATCGAAGTGGCACGGGCATTGGCCGAGCTGAGCCCGCGCACCCAGGTGGTGTTCGTTACCGCCTACGACCAGTACGCCATCGATGCCTTCGAGCAGGGCGCGATGGATTACCTGCTCAAGCCAGTCAGCGACGAGCGGCTGCTGGCCACGCGCGATCGCATTCTTTCGCGGCTGCCATCCACGCGCCAGGACGATGCGGTTCTGGAGCGCCTGCTGCAGCGCCTGGGTGCAGGCCCGGTCGCCAACGATCGGCCACCGTTGGCTTGGATCACCGCCAGCAACGGTCGCGATACGCAGCTGATCATGCTCGACGACGTGATCTATTTCCGCGCTGACAACAAGTACACCACCGTGGTCACTGCTGCCGGCGAAAGCCTGCTGCGCACACCGCTGCGCGAGCTGCTGGAAGTGCTCGATCCGCAGCACTTCCGCCAGGTGCACCGCTCCACCATCGTCAACATGAAGGCCGTCGCAGCGGTCAGCCGAGATGACACCGGGCGCGGTGTGCTGCGCCTGCGCCAGCGTGCGGAAACGCTGGTGGTCAGCCAGCCCTTCATGAGCCTGTTCCGCGGCATGTAGCCGCGGCCTTCGCCATCCACCGAGGAACGAACATGCGCCGTCTCCTGCTTGTAGGTGCCGCTGTGCTGGCCATCGCCGGCTGCGAAAAATCCAGCAACACCTCGATCACCCGCACCAATGCCAATGGCGTGGACACGCTGTACAGCAAGAGCACGGTGGTCGATGGCGTGGCGCGTTTTGAATGCATCGCCAGCAGCAGTGGGCAATGCCATTACCTGGTGCTGGCCCCAGGCTGCAGCACCGACGCCGCCTGTGCGACGCCACCGCTGCGCCATTTCGCGGTGGCCGTAGGCAAGACCGAGCAGGTCAGTGGCCTGCCCAAGGACTTCCGCCAGTGCGTCAGCGACGTGCAGAAAGAACAATGCCACCGTGACTGAGCACGGTGGCATTGTGGCTCCCCCCGGATTGCGTTCGGCTCAGTAAGCCGGCTGCAGCGTCATGTCGTGATGGTGTTCGGTTTCACCGACATGATTCAGGCGACCCACCAGTTCGGAGTGCTGCTTCATGCGCCCGATCTCGGTCATGATGCGGATGTCCTCGTGGCGCAACTCGCGCTTGGCGGTGACCGCCTGCTTGTAGTCCAGCACTTCCGGATAGTGTTCAGCCAGGTCCAGCGCTTCGGCCACGTGCTCGACGCTGTCGGCCTTGGAGGTGATGCGGGCGCGGCTGTTGAAGGCTTTCATCCAGCGCTCGAAGCCGGCGGTGCGGTCGAACATGTTGGCCATGAACCAGATCACGAACAGGATCGAGATCCACGAGCCGAACACCACGACCACGCGGGTGAAGGTGATGTGGTAATCGTCGCGCCACAGGTAATTGGTGATCAGGCCGAGGATCAGCAGCGAGGCCGCCTGCCATCCGACGATCGAAGTGATCAGCCACTGGCACTTGGCCTGGGCCAGCACCGCCACTTCATCGCGGATCTGCTGTTCGCTGAGGGTGCGCCAGTGCGCAACCTGTTTTTCGAACGGGCTGCTGTAGAGCTCGTTGTCGCGAAGCAGTAATCCCAAACCCTTGAACAAAGCAATCATGGCTGGCTCCTTGGTGGAACGTGCGGCGATCTGCAGTGGACGGTGTGGCGGGTTCAGTTCTAGCACTTCCAGCGAGCGGTGCAATGGCCTCAAGGCCACGCGGCACAAGGGTTCTGTCTGAACAGGTGAATATTGGTGCGTCGCAACATTGCTCGCGCGGCCTGCGACAAGATGTCGCAGGGTGAAACGTGCTGCGCGCGCACATGAAACCGACGCTGAGCGGCCGGGCTCGCCGTGCCTGTCGTGATCGCCCAGAATCGGGGTGGACCGCGCAGGACGCGGTCCGTCCCTCCGCCGATCTGGACCCGTGATGCCGCCGTTGCTGCACCGTCTTTCCCGCCCCGTCACCGCCCCGATCCGACGCTGGGTACTGGATGCGTTTCCGCGTGATCAGAGTGGCATCGACTACGACCACCCGCTGGGCGATCCCGGCTGGTTCGGTGCGGACAGCGTGACCTGGCGGATGCACGCCGAACTTCCCTCGATGCTGGCCGGCGGCCTGTGTGCACTGATGCTGCAGACCCTGCACCCGCGCGCGCTGGCCGGTGTCTACGATCATTCCAATTTCCGCCAGGACCTGGTCGGCCGCCTGCGCCGTACCACCGCTTTCGTGGCCGGCACCAGCTATGCGCCGGCAGGCGAGGTGGAAGCGCTGGTGGCCAAGGTGCGGCGCATCCACGCGCAGATCCGCGGTCATACCGCGCAGGGCGAGCCCTATGCCGCTGATGATCCGCACCTGCTGACGTGGGTGCATGTGACCGAGGCCTACGGCTTCCTGCAGGGCTATCGCCGCTACGGGCGTGAAGTGCCTGCCGCGATCGCCGACCGCTACTACGACGAATACCGGTGCGTGGCCGAAGCGCTGGGAGCGGTGGATGTGCCGCGCAGTGCGGCGGAAGTGGACGCGTACTTCTGCGCGCGGCAGCCGGAGCTGGTGGTGGACGAACGCTCGCGCGAAGTGCTGCAGGTGCTGTCCGGCGTGCGCCTGCCGGTGCCGGTGCCGGGCCTGTCACGCGAAATTTTCCTCGGTGCCGGTGCCGCGCTGCTGCCGGACTGGGCCGAGGGCATGCTCGAGCGCAGCACGCGCCAACGTGCGCAGGCAGCGGCGTCGGCCAAACTGATGCAGGGCATGGCACCGCTGTTCCGCCGCGCGCTGCCCGATGGCTTGGCGACCCGTGCCTGCGCACGGGTGGGTGTGCCGGTGGACGTGTTGCGCGAGTGGCCAGCACTGCCGCGGTAGACGCCGACCTTGGTCGGCGCGCCGCCGCGCGGCGCCGCATCCACGCCATGCGTGGATGGCCCAGGGTAGATCCACGCCATGCGTGGCTGGCCCACAGCAGATCCACGCCATGCGTGGATAGGCCTTACCCGGTCGACTTCAGCCCACGCAGCAGCATCTCCAGTGCCGCCGTTGCTTGGCGAAGGCGCGCATCGCCATCTTCACCTTCCGCTATCCAGAACGCAGCTTCGGCCAAGCTGCCGTAGATCAGCGAAGCCAGTGCCTGCGCATCCACCGGTGCGACCACGCTCTGCGCGATCAGCTGTTCGATCAATCGCTGCATCGAGTGCACGCAGTGCTGCTGCGATTCCGGTGATGCACCACCGAGCACCGCACGTGCGTCGCGCAGCACGATGCGCTGGATCTCCGGTTCCAGCGCCATCTCCAGGTAGGCACCACAGCGCCGCGCGAAGCCGTCCCAGGTATCGGCCGCACCATCGCTGATCGCCTGCAGGCGCGCGTCCGTCTCGGCGTCGAGCTGGGCGACCACCGCCGCCAGCAGCCCCTTCTTGTCGCCGAAATGGTGATACAGCGCACCGCGGGTCAGCCCAGCCTGGGCTGTCAGATCGTCCATCGAGGTGGCGGCATAGCCTTGTTCGCTGAACACGCGGCGGGCGGTGGCCAGCAGGCTGGCGCGGGTTTCTTCCATCTCGGCGCGGGTGCGACGGACCATCCGGAACTCCTTACATACGAAGTGCATGATTATTTACATACGCGATGTATGAATGTAGGCTCTTATTCATACGCTCTGTATGTATTGTCGTGGCGCCGCGTGCGCCAGGCAAGTCGCTGCCCTGGAGATTTCGATGGCCACCCCGTACCGCGACCTGTTCGCAGCCCCCGGCACCACCGGACTTGCTTTGGCCGGGCTGCTGGCACGCCTGCCGCTGCCGATGACCGGCATCGGCTTCATCACCTTGCTGTCGCAGCTGCGCGGCAGTTATGCGTTGGCCGGCGCGGTGTCGGCCACCTTCGTGCTCACCTATGCATTGCTGTCGCCGCAGGTGTCGCGCTGGGTCGACCGCCATGGGCAGGGCAGGGTGCTGCCGTGGGCCACCGCGGCCAGCGCGACAGGTCTGCTGCTCCTGCTGGCCTGTACAGTGCTGCAGGCGCCGGACTGGACCTTGTTCGCTGCGGCGATGCTGGCCGGCTGCATGCCGAGCGTGTCGGCGATGGTGCGGGCGCGCTGGACCGCGATCCACCGCGGCCGCCCGCAACTGCAGACGGCCTATTCGCTGGAGACGGTGTTCGATGAGGTCACCTTCATCGCCGGGCCGCCGTTGTCGGTCGGGCTGTCGGTGGCGGTATGGCCGCAGGCTGGCGTGCTGGCTGCCGCCCTGCTGCTGGTCGTCGGCGTGGCCTTGCTGGTGCTGCAGCGTGGCACCGAACCGCCGTTGCAGACCTGCGAGGGCGCCGCACCTTCGCGCTCCCTGCTGCGACAACCGGAGATCTGCCTGCTCGCATTGCTGATGCTGGCGATGGGTGTGATCGTCGGCACGGTCGACATCACCAGCGTGGCCTTTGCCGAACAGCGAGGGCAGCCACTGGCAGCCAGCGCGGTGCTGTCGGCCTACGCACTTGGCAGCTGCGTGGCAGGCCTTCTGTTTGGTGCGCTGAAGCTGCAGGTGCCATTGCGGCGCCTGTTGCTGCTGGGTGCAGGAGCCACCGCGTTGACCACATTGCCGCTGCTGTCGGTGAGCACCCTTCCTGCACTGGCCGCTGCGGTGCTGCTGGCTGGGCTGTCCTTCGCGCCGACGATGATCGTGGCGATGTCGCTGGTGGAACAGCGCGTGCCCGAATGGCGGCTCACCGAAGGCATGACCTGGTTGCTGGCTGGCCTGAACATCGGCGTGGCACTGGGTGCTGCGTTGTCCGGGCAGAGCGTCGATGCCGGTGGTGTGCGCAGCGGCTTCGTCGTCGCGTTGGTGGCAGGCAGTGTCGTGCTGCTGGTCGCCCTGCTCGCGCAGGGTGCGCTACGCACTTCTGCTTCGTCCACTTCCTCTGCAGGGATGGTCCCGTGAGTACTTCATCGCCCGCGCACTCGGCGCCTGTGCTACGCCATCCGTGGTGGGCGGTCTGTGCCATCGGCCTCGCCACCTTCTCCGTGGTCACCACCGAAATGCTGCCGGTCGGACTGCTGCCCCCCATCGCCGACAGCCTCGGCGCGTCCGTAGGCACCGCCGGTCTGATGATCTCGCTGCCGGCACTGCTGGCGGCGCTGTTCGCACCGCTGGTGGTGATTGCAGCTGGTGGCATTGATCGTCGCCGCATCCTGTGCGCGCTGCTCGGCCTGCTGCTGGTGGCCAACGTCGCCTCGGCACTGGCGCCAGGCATCGCATGGTTGCTGGCCGCGCGTGTGTTGGTGGGCTTCTGCATGGGCGGCATATGGGCCATTGCCGGCGGACTGGCGGCGCGCCTGGTGCCGCCAGCGCGCATCGGCCTGGCCACCTCGATCATCTTCGGTGGCGTAGCCGCGGCCTCGGTGCTGGGCGTGCCGCTGGGTGCGCTGATCGGCGAGGCGCTGGGATGGCGCTGGGCCTTCGTGGTGATGGCTGCGTTCAGTGCAGCCGTCCTGCTGTTGCACCTGTGGGTGGTACCGGCGTTGCCGGTGGACGGCTCGGTGCGCGCGCGCCAGTTCGTGCAGCAGCTGGGCAACCGCGGCCTGCAGCAGGGGCTGCTGCTGACCCTGCTGCTGGTGGCGGGGCACTTCATCGCGTTCACCTATGTGCGGCCGTTGCTCACCACGCTGGCACACATCGATGCGACATGGATCGGAGGCCTGCTGTTTGCCTATGGCATGGCCGGCATCGTCGGCAACTTCATCGTTGGCCTGCTGGCGGCGCGACGTCCGCGCGGGTTGCTGCTGGCCATTGCGCTGGGGTTGCTGCTGACACCGCTGTTGTTCCTGTGGACCGGCGGCACGCCAGCCAGCGGTGTGCTGGTGCTGCTGATGTGGGGCTTGGCCTATGGCGGGGTATCGGTGGGGTTGATGACATGGATGATGGCGGCTGCCCCCAAGGCCGTGGAGATCGCTACGGCGCTTTACGTGGGCGTGTTCAACATCGGCATCGCGCTGGGCGCGTGGGGTGGGGGACTGCTGCTGGATGGCATCGGGCTGCACGCCAATCTGTGGGCGGCGACCGGGTTCGCGGCGGCGGCGACGTTGGTCGTGGCGGGTATGCGCAGGCAATAGATCCACGCCATGCGTGGATGGCGGAAAAGCGCCAACCAAGGTTGGCGTCTACCCATGGAAACGAAACGGGCGCCTTTCGGCGCCCGTTCGCGTTACATCACCAGACCTTGACCCGCTTGTCCGGGGCCAGGTACAGCTTCTGGCCTTCCTTGACGTCGAACGCCGGGTACCAGGCGTCGATGTTGCGCACCGTCAGCGCGCGGAACTGGCCCGGTGCATGCACATCGGTCAGCAGCGAATTGCGCAGCGCCTGCTCGCGGCTCTTGCTGCGCCAGGCCTGGGCGAAGCCGAGGAAGAAGCGCTGGTCGGGGGTGAAGCCTTCCAGGGTCTGGCCCGGCTTGCCCTGCAGCGACAGCTGGTAGGCGTCGTAAGCAGTGCCCAGGCCGGCGACGTCGGCGATGTTCTCGCCCAACGTCAGCTTGCCGTTGACATGTACGCCCGGGAACGGCTCGTAGCTGCTGAACTGCGCGGCCAGCGCATCACCGGCAGCGTTGAACTGCTTGAGGTCTTCGGCCGTCCACCAGTTGTGCAGCTTGCCGGTGTCGTCAAACAGCGCGCCCGCATTATCGAAGCCGTGGCTGATCTCATGGCCGATCACCGCGCCGATCGCACCGTAATTCACCGCGTCGTCGGCAGCGCCGTCGAAGAACGGCGGCTGCAGGATCGCCGCCGGGAACACCAGGCGGTTTTCCAGCGGCACGTTCATCGCATTGATGGTCTGCGGCAGCATCGCCCACTCGCTGTGGTCGACCGGCTTGCCCAGCTTGGCGATGTTGCGCTGGTACTCGAACAGTTCGGCGCGCTGTGCATTGCCCAGCGGATCATCACGATGGATTTCCAGGCCGCTGTAGTCGCGCCACTTGTCCGGATAGCCCATGCCCACGGTCAGGCCAGCCACCTTGGCCTTGGCGCTGGCCTTGGTCTGCGGTGACATCCAGGCCAGTGCATCGATGCGCTTGGCGAAGGCGGCGATGATGTTCTTCGCCATCTCGTCGGCACGTTCCTTGGTCTTGGCATCGAAGTGCTTTTCGACATAGCGCTTGCCGATGGCCTCGCCGACGGCATGGTTGGCGTCATCCACCGCACGCTTCCAGCGGTCGCTCTGCTGCGGCGTACCGCTCAGCGCGGTGCCGTGGAAGGCGAAGCGCGCATCTGCGAACTTCTTCGGCAGATAGGCGGCGGCACGGTCCAGCGCGTGGAAGGTCATGTAGTCCTTCCAGGCATCCAGCGGCTCGGTGGCCACCAGCTTGGACAGGCCGGCCACGGCCTTGGGCTGCCACACGATGAAGTCCTGCTGCTTGCCGAGTGCGGCTGCGTCCAGGAACGCGGCCCAGTCCATGCCCGGCGCCTTGGCGTTGAAGTCGGCCTGGGTCCAGGGGTTGGCACCCTTGGTCACGTCATTGGTTTCTTCCTGGGTGGCATGCGCCTGCGCGATCTTCGTTTCCAGAGCGAGAATGCGCTGCGCCTTGCCGGCCGGGTCGGCCACGCCGGCCAGCTGCAGCACCTGCGCGATGTAGGCCTGGTACTGCTTGCGCAGGTCGGCCATGCGGCCACCCCCCAGGTAGAAATCGCGGTCCGGCATGCCCAGGCCGCCCTGCACCAGGTACGGCGCGGTGCGGTCGGGCTGCAGCAGGTCCACCGAGACCCAGAGGCCGAACAGGCGGTCGGTGTAGAAGTTGGTGGCATTGAGCAGGTCGACATCGGCGCGCACGTCGCCGCCCAGGGCGCGGGCCAGGCCGGCCTTGTCGGCGATCGCATCGATGTTCTTCAGCTGCGGCTGCACCGGCGCCAGGCCGCGCTGCTCGATGCCTGCCTCATCCATGTAAGCGGCGTAGTAGTCGCCGATCAGCTTGTCTTCGCCGCTGGCCTGGGCGTTGCCGGCAGCGCCTTCCAGGATCGCGCGGGTATCGGCCTGGGTCTTCTCGGCGATCACGTTGAAGCTGCCGAAGCGCGAGCGGTCGGCCGGGATCTCGGTGTTCTTCACCCAGCTGCCGTTGGCGAAGCCGAAGAAGTCGTCACCGGCGGCGATACTGCGGTCCATGCCACTGGCATCGAAACCAAAGCTGCCCAGCATCGGCTTGGCGGCAGCGGGTGTCGCCTCGGCCGGTGCGGCGGTGCCGGCGGCGGGATCGGCCGGGCGGTCGCAGGCGGCCAGGGACAGGCTGGCAACGATGGCCAGTGCCAGGGTGGGGCGGCGCAGCTTGGACATGGACTTCTCTTGCGGCGGAAAACTCCAAGTCTAATCCGCTGCGGGCCGGCTGGACGTGCCCGGCAGGGCCAGCACTGTGCGTGATCTGGCTGAACACGCAGCAGCGACCTTCACGCGGTCATCGGCGTGGTGCATGCTGCGGGCTGGATGTCTGCAGCACCCGGGGGAGGGCGCATGCAGGACAGGTTGAGGCGTCAAGAATGGCGTCCGCCGGCCGTTGAGGTCGGGGACGTGGAGGAATCGTTCGCGCATGAAGCCAGCCGACTGCCCAGGGAAGACCGACCGATGCCGGCGCTGAGACACGCGCTGGCCCGGCCGTTGCGTGCCATTACCTGGGGCGGCGTGGTGCTGGGCGTGCTGCTGGCGGTCGGCCTGGCCGCGATGCTGGCCAACGATTACCAGCGTCGGCTGGAAGCCGCGCAGCGGCAGAGCCGGGCGTTGGCGGTAGGCAGCGAGCGCCTGTTGGCACTGGAACTGCGCAACCTGGAGCGGGCGATGGGGGGCATCGCCGCCGATGCGGCCGAGTTGTTCCGCACGGTGCCTGCGCAGGCACCCGCGCTGCTGGATGCCGCCATTGCCGGCGTGCTGCGCCGGCACGCCGAACTGCACAGCATTGTCGTGCTCGATACCTACGGCCGCGCCCTGACGGCCGGCAAGGGCGACCTGCAGCTGCCGCTGTGGACCGATCCGCAGCGACGCGGGCAGGGAAGCGCGCTGTACATCGGGCCGCCGCAGCGTGCCAACGACGGTGGCTGGGTGGTGCCGCTGGCGCTGCCGATGGAGGGTGATCGCTGGCTGCTGGCGCGGCTGCGCTGCGGCGAACTGCAGCGGATCGTGGGCGGTCTGGATGTGGGGCCCAGTGGCCTGGCCTCGATCAGCGACGCCGATGGCTACATGCTGGCCCGTGTCCCCGATCCGCATGGCACCGTCGGCCGCCGTTACACGCTGCCGGCACGCAAGCTGCTGGGCCGGCAGGCCGTGGTTGAACTGGGCAGCATTCCCGGCGCGGTGGACCACATCCCGCGCATCTCCACCATCAGTACCCTGGAACGCAGCCCGTTGGCGGTGCAGGTCGGCCTGGCCAACGAAGATGTGCTGAAGCCTTGGTGGCCGTATCTGCAGGCGGCGATCGTGATCGTGCTGGCGTACGTGGCGCTGCTGCTGGTGCTGCTGTACGCGGTACGCCGCAGCACCCATCGGCAGCAGTCGATGGCCGAAGAGCTGCGGACCGGCCACGCCGAGCTGCGCCTGGCCCATCAGGTGGGCCGCGTATGCACCTGGTACGTCGACGAAGACGCTGCCCTGCTGCGCTGGTCACCGCTGGCGCGTGAGATCTTCGGTGTGCAGACCGATGCGCTGCCGGTGGCCGAATTCTTCGCCCGCGTGCATCACGATGACGGCGCACGCATGCAGCAGGCCTTCGACCAGGCCTTCGCCGGCACCGCGGTACTCGACGAAGAATTCCGCCTGGTGTTGCCCGGCGGTGCAGTGCGCTGGGTTGCCGCGCGTGGCCAGCGGGTAGCGGTGGCCGATCGGCAGCGGCGCATGATCGGCGCACTGACCGACCTCAGCGAGCGTTACCAGGCACACGAACAGATGCGCCAGGTTGAACGCCGCTTCCGCCTGCTGTTTGATCGCAACCCCGCACCGTTCTGGGTGTTCGACCCGGACACCCTGCGCTTCATCGAGGTCAACGAGGCGGCCGTGCAGCAGTACGGCTACACCCGCGATGAATTCCTGGCGATGAGCATCCTCGACATCCGCCCGCGCGAGGGCTGGGACGAGGTCAAGGGCGCGATCGCGCAGGTGCGCAGTGGTGAACTGCAGGATGCTGCGGTGCGCCTGCACCAGCGCAAGGATGGCACGGTGTTCGAAGTTCGTGTGCACCTGTCGCAGCTGGATTTCGATGGCCAGCCTGCGTGTCTGGTGCTGGCCGAGGATGTCAGCGAACGACTGGCCTACGAACGCGACCTGGCCTACCACGCGCGCCACAACCCGGCCACGGGCCTGCTCAACGTGCGTGCACTGAGCGAACAGCTGGACGAGCAGGCCGGCGCCTACACCATCGCCTACGTGCAGTTGCGCGGTCTGCAGCTGGTGGCCGATACGCTGGGCCGTGAGATCGGCGACGCGGTCCTGCAGTCGATGGCCTCGCGCCTGGGCGGGCTGGGCGCGCGCTTCGGCCTGCTGGCGTTCCAGCCGGCAGAAGACTTCGTGCTGGCCATCGCGCCGGAACACAATACCCAGCGCGTGCTGGACGATCTGCTGCAGATCGTCTCGGCACCGATGCGCGGCCAGGATTCGCTGCACCAGTTCGAACCCCGCATTGGTGTGGCGGTACATGACGCAAATGCAGGCCACAGTGCGGAGCAGGCGATCGGCATGGCCGCACAGGCGGCGCACGCGGCCCGCGCCGAAGGCAACGTTGTGGCCTGGTTCGATGCGGCGGTGACGATCCGGCTGGCCGACCGCCTGCGCCTGGCCGGGCGCATCCATGCGGCCATCGACAACGAGTTCCAGCTGTACTTCCAGCCGATCCGGCACGCCAGCGATGGCAGTCCGGCGTCACTGGAGGCGCTGCTGCGCTGGCCGCAGGCCGATGGCAGTTTCATCCCGCCCAGCGAGTTCATCCAGTTGTGCGAGGACACCGGCCTGATCCTGGCGTTGGGGCGCTGGGTGATCCGCGCGGCAGCACAGGCGCAGCGGCGTCTGGTCGAAGCGGGGTGGGGCGAGCTGTCGATCGCGGTCAACGTGTCCGCGGTGCAGTTCTTCAACAGCGATCTGGTGGCCGAGTTCGCCCGCGCGCAGCAGGATTTCGGCCTGGCCCGTGGCGCACTGCACGTGGAGCTGACCGAGAGCAGCCTGATGCGCAAGCCGGCACAGGCGATGCAGACCATGCAGCGCCTGCACGAGCAGGGCATCAGCGTGTCGCTGGACGATTTCGGTACCGGCTACTCGAGCATGTCCTACCTGCAGCACCTGCCGCTGGACATCCTCAAGATCGACCGCAGTTTCGTCGCCGACGTGGAGACCAATCCGCGCAACGCGTCGATCTGCCGGGCGCTGCTGTCGCTGGGCCACAGCATGGGGCTGACGATCATCGCCGAAGGCGTGGAGACGCCGGGGCAGCTGGACTGGCTGGCGGCGCATGGCTGCGACCAGGTGCAGGGTTACCTGTTGGGGCGGCCAGCACCGCTGGAGAAGATCATCGCGCAGCTGGATGAGGTGGCCGCCTAGGCCGCGCTGCGCGCTCGCCGGGCATGGCCCGGCGCTACCGTGTCATGGGCGCGTCTCGGGTAGCGCCGGGCCATGCCCGGCGGACGTACCCTCACACCCCGGTTTCCACCAGGTAGTCGATGAAGCTACGCACCTTCGGCGCCAGATGGCTGCGGCTCGTGTAGACAGCGAAGATGCCGATCGGCGCGGCTTCCCATTCCGGAAGGATGCGCACCAAGCGGCCATCGGCGAGGGCCTCGTGCAACAGGAAGTCCGGCTGCAGGATCACGCCCATGCCGCCAATCGCCGCTTCGCGCAGGACATCGCCGTTGTTGGCGCGCAGCAGGGTGGTCACTGCAACCTTCACTTCGCCGCCGGGTCCCTGCAGTGGCCAGTGGTCGCCGGCTGCCCAGTAGCTGTAGCCGAGGCAGGCATGCGTCTGCAGATCCTCGGGTGCCTGTGGTGTTCCGTGCGCGGCCAGGTAGGCCGGTGCGGCGCACAGGCTGATCCGCGATTGGCCCAGGCGCCGTGCGATCAGGGTCGGGCTGGGTTCGCGGGTGATGCGGATGGCCACGTCGTAGCCTTCTTCGACCATGTCCACCAGGCGGTCGGACAGCGCCAGGTCCAGTTCGACCTGCGGGAAGCGCTCGCGGTAGCCGGCCAGCAAGGGACCGAGGCGGGCGATGCCCCAGCTGACCGGTGCGTTGATGCGCAGCATGCCGGACGGTTCCAGCGCCTGAGCGCCGATGCTGGCCTCCAGCGCATCGAACTCGGCCAGCAGGCGCACGCACTGCGCGTAGTAGGCGGCGCCGGCACTGGTCGGGCTGACCCGGCGGGTGGTGCGGTGGAGCAGGCGGGTGGACAGGCGTTTTTCCAGTGCGGCGACCTGGCGGGTGACACCGGCCGTGGACATGTCCAGCGCCTGTGCGGCGGCGCTGAAGCCGTTGCGTTCGACCACCGCGACGAACACGCGCATGGCATCCAGGGTGTCCATTGTTGCGCCTTTTGAAATAAATACGGTCGATTCATCGTATTTATCGGTGAGGAAGAGCGCAATAACCTGTGCCTTGTCCCCTCCGAGGTGCCCCATGAACGCTACCGCCGCCCCCCTGTCCCCGCTCGCCCCGTATGCCGCGACCCTGCTGCGGCTGACTCTGGGCGTGTTGTTCCTGGTCCATGCGCTGACCAAACTGCTGGTGTTCACCCCGGCAGGTACTGCTGCCTTCTTCGAGTCGCTGGGTCTGCCCGGCGTCCTCGGCTACCTCACCATTGCCGTTGAATTGACGATTTCCGCAGCGCTGCTGCTCGGCATCTACGCGCGCTGGATCGGCCTGCTCGGTGTGCCGCTGCTTCTGGGCACCATCGTGACCGTGCATGGCGCCAACGGTTTCAGCTTCGCCAATGCGGGCGGTGGTTGGGAATATCCGGCGTTCTGGGCGCTGGCCCTGGTGGTGCTGTTCCTGCTTGGCGATGGCCGCTGGACCCTGCGTTCGCGCTGACCGTCATCCGGCCCGCTGCCTGTTCCTGTCATTGGAGAAGATCATGTCCCGCCTGCCTTCGCTGTACATCTCCCACGGCTCGCCGATGACCGCGCTGCATCCGGGCGAGGTCGGCGTGCGCCTGGCCGAGCTGGCCCACGATCTGCCCACGCCGCGTGCGATCGTCATCGCCTCGGCGCACTGGCTGGCCCGGCAGCCGCTGGTCGGCAACCATCCGCAGCCCCCGACCATCCACGATTTCGGTGGCTTCCCACGGGAGCTGTTCGAGCTGCAGTACCCGGCGCCGGGTGATCCGGCATTGGCCGAAGACGTGGCGGGTCGCATCGCCGCCGCAGGCCTGCCGGTGGCACTCGATCCGCAACGTGGCCTTGACCACGGCGCGTGGGTGCCACTGCGCCTGCTGCACCCGCAGGCCGACATCCCGGTGGTACCGGTGTCGATCCAGCCGATGCTGGGCCCGCAGCATCAGTTCGCGCTGGGCCGCGCACTGGCGCCGCTGCGCGAACAGGGTGTGCTGTTGATCGGCTCGGGCAGCATCACCCACAACCTGCACGACTGGGGCAACTACCAGGACGGCAAGGAAGCGCCCTACGTGCGTCCTTTCATCGACTGGGTGGAGCAGCGGCTGGCCGCCAATGACCGCGATGCCCTGTTCGATTGCCGCCGACAGGCACCGTTTGCAGAGCGTGCGCACCCCACCGACGAGCATCTGCTGCCGTTGTACTTCGCGATGGGCGCGGCGGGCGAGGGCGGCTTTGGTGCCAAGCGCATCGATGCCGGTATCGATGCCGGCTTCCTGGCGATGGACCTGTACCGCTTCGATGGCGCCGAGCGCGCTCAGGATGCGGCGTGAACCCGCTGCTGCAACCGGTGCTGGAGCGCCCTGCGCAAGGACCGGCGCAGGGCCTGGTGGTGCTGTTGCACGGGGTGGGCAGCAATGAGCAGTCGCTGCTTCCGCTGGCCTCGGCCATCGACCCGCGCCTGCACGTGCTGCTGCCGCGCGGTCCTGTGGTCTTCGGGCCACAGGCGTTCGGCTGGTTCACGGTGCGCTTCGATGCGCAGGGGCCGGTGATCGATCCGGCGCAGGCCGAGACTTCGCGCCTGCTGCTGGCGGATTGGCTGGCTGGCCAACAGCAGCGGTTGGGACTGGATGCGCGGCAGACTGCGCTGGCCGGCTTCAGCCAGGGCGGCATCATGGCCGCCAGCGTCGCCCTGACCCAGCCGCAGCGGGTGACATCCTTCGCGATCCTGTGCGGGCGCATCCTGCCGGAAATCGCGCCGAGCATCCCGGCTGATGTGGGCCAGGCCGGGCTGGACGCGCTGGTGGTGCACGGCTACGACGACGACAAGCTGCCCTACACCCTGGCCGAAGCCGCATCGCACCGGTTGCAGGCACTGGGCGTGGCCCATCAGCTGCGTGGCTACCCGGTCGGCCATGCGTTGTCCGCGGACATGCAGCGGGAGACGCTGGCGTGGCTCGAGCGGCGCTTGCTGTCGCGGTCCTGACGCGCATTCAGATGGCTGGCCGCAGTGGCGGCCTGCTGTGTTAAGTTTTTTCCCGTCCCCCGGCGCACTCCGGTTTTTCCGGCCCCACGCGCCGCTCCTGTGGAAGAAGCATGCACACCATCGAAGTCGTCCTGGCGATGCTGGTGGCCGTTGTCGCCAGCGGTTACCTGGTTCGCGTCCTGCCATTCTCGTTGCCGCTGCCGTTGGTGCAGATCGGCCTCGGTGCGGTAATCGCCGGGGTATTCAACCGCGGCCACGCGCTGGAACCGGAAGTGTTCTTCCTGCTGTTCCTGCCGCCACTGTTGTTCCTCGATGGCTGGCGCATTCCCAAGCAGGGCCTGTTCCGCGACAAGGGCGCGATCCTCGAACTGGCGTTCGGGCTGGTGGTGTTCACCGTGATCGGCGCCGGCCTGCTGATCCACTGGATGATTCCGGTGATGCCGCTGGCGGTGTGCTTCGCGTTGGCCGCGATCGTGTCGCCGACCGACCCGGTGGCGGTTGGTGCAATCGCTTCGAAGGCGCCGATCCCCAAGCGCCTGATGCACATCCTGGAAGGCGAGTCGCTGCTCAACGATGCCTCCGGCCTGGTCTGCTTCCGCTTCGCGGTGGCGGCGGTGATGACCGGCACCTTCTCGTTGGCGACCGCCTCGCTGACCTTCCTGTGGGTGGCGGTGGCCGGCCTGGCCGTCGGCGTGGCGGTCACCCTCGGCGTGTCCACGTTCCAGCGCTGGCTGTGGCGCCGCTTCGGCGAAGAGCCGGGCGCGGCGATGCTGGTCAACCTGCTGATCCCGTTCGCGGCGTACCTGCTGGCTGAAGAGATCAACGCCTCGGGCATCCTCGCTGCGGTCGCAGCGGGTATTTCGATGAGCTACGTGGAAATGACCGGCCGTGTCTCCGGCAGCATGCGCGTGCAGCGCGCCGGCGTCTGGAACATGCTGCAGTTCAGCTTCAACGGCATCATGTTCGTGCTGCTGGGCGAGCAGTTGCCGGGCATCGTCGAACGCGCCACCACCACCATGAACGAGAGCGGCCACCAGAGCGCATGGTGGCTGCTGGTGTACGTGCTGGTGATCAACGCGACGCTGATCGCGCTGCGCCTGCTGTGGGTGTGGCTGTCGCTGCGCTGGAACCTGCTGCGCGCGCGACGCCGCGGCCTGGAGCATGGCGAGGCACCGAACTGGCGCATCGTGGTGGCCACCTCGGTGGCGGGCGTGCGCGGTGCGATCACCTTGGCCGGCGTGCTGACGCTGCCGTTGTTCCTGCCCGATGGCAGCCCGTTCCCGGCACGCGACCTGGTGATCTTCCTGGCTGCCGCGGTGATCCTGTGCTCGCTGGTCGGCGCCAGCGTGGCGCTGCCGCAGCTGTTGAAGGGCCTGCAGCTGCCGGCCGATTCGGGTGAGCGCAAGGAAGAGGATCTGGCCCGCAAGCTGTCCTCGAAGGCCGCGTTGGCGGGCGTGGAGCGCATGCGCCAGCAGCTGGTGCTGAACCAGAACACCGAAAACGTGCAGCTGTACAACGACGCCGCATCGCGGGTGAGCATGCTGTACCAGCGGCATCTGGACCGCGACAACCCCGACGTGGACCCGGAGAAAGTGAACCGGATGGAGGTCGGCTACCGCCAGCTGCGCAGCGCCGGCCTCAACGCCGAGCGCGAGGAACTGTTCCGGCTGACCCGCCGCGGGGTGGTGTCGGACGAGATCGCACGGCGGCTGATCCGCAACCTCGACCTGCTGGAATCGCGCAAGCGCGAGTGACCGTGCACCTCGGGTAGGTGCGGACCTTGGTCCGCACACCTTTCAGCCCTTATTCCGGCTTCTGTTCCAGGAAGTAAGCCTCGACCTTGCCCTTGACCTTGATGGTCATCGGGTTGCCGCGACGGTCGCGGGCCTTGCCGGCCTGCACGCGGATCCAGCCTTCGCTGACCGAGTATTCCTCGACGTTGTCGCGCTCGACATCGTTGAAGCGCACGCCGACGCCGCGCTCCAGGGCCTGCGCATCGTGGAAGGGGCTGGCCGGGTTGATCGCCAGGTGGTCGGGAGGGGTATCGCTCATCGCTTCATTCACAGTGACGGCCACCACGGCCGGCTTCAGCGGTACAGGATAAACCGTAGAATGCCCACCTGCTCCCGAGGATGTTCCGCCATGCCTGACAACAGCGACTATTTCGACTTCGAGGAAGACGCCCACGATTTCGACGAGGACGACTTCGAGGCGCGGGTCTGGAATCTGCTCGTGCTGATCAATCCGGGCGACGAAGAGCTGGCCCTGCAGCAGTTCAACCGCTGGCGCGAACATCTCTCCGAGGACGGCCAGCCGCTGGAAGCCGACAGCGATTGGCTGCCGGCGCTGTTCACCGCCATCGCCTGGCAGTCCGGCTTCGAGGTGGAGCGTGATGACTTCGATTCGCTGCAGTCGGCGGTGAACGAGCTGTCAGCGCGCTTCAACCTGCAGCTGGATTGGGGTGGCGACCTGGACGATGAGGATTTCGCCGCAGACCTGGACGGCGTGCAGCTGATGAGCACTGCCTTCGACCGCCTGCGCGAGCACAACTACACGCTGTGGAGCGTGGATGCCGGCAACGAGGGCTTCAGTGGCTGGATGGCGCTGACCCGCGATGACGACGCCCTGCTGGCGCTTTGCTCGCTGCTGAACGTGGAAGTGCGGCTGGGCAGCGACCCGTTCTGAGAGTCGCCGGTAGCGCCTACGGCCGGTACTGCGCCCTGGCATTGGCGATCACCGCTTTCACCTGCGCGCGATCCACGTGCCGGGAAATGGCCACCGCGCCCAGCGCGAGCGCCTGCGCACGCAGCTCAGCGGTGACATCGTAGTGCGCGCCACTGGCCTTGTTCTGAAAGGCCCGTGGGGGAATGCCGAGCTGCGCCGCCATCGCGTGCAGCTCGGCCAGGGTATCGGCCATCAGGTGCGCCCAGCGCTGGCCGCGCCAGGGATGCACCGCGTCATCGACGTAGACCGACACCGCCGCAGCCGGATCAGGCCTGCGGCTTGCCGTCGGCGTCGGCGGCCGTAGCGGCCTCCGCGTCGGCAGCGCCTTCGGCGCCGGCAGTATCCGCAGCCGCTTCGTCGGCAGCTTCGCCTTCGGCCGCTGCGTCTTCAGCCGCTGCGTCTTCAGCCTGCTCGCTGGCGAACTCTGCCACCAGCTTGTCCAGGTACTCCTCGCCGGTCTGGCCTGCTTCTTCGGCCAGGGTGTCGAGCAGCTTCTGCATCAGCTCGGAATATTCCAGGGTGACCTTGCGGCCTTCGGCTTCCTGCACGTTGGACAGGTGCTTGAGCATGGCCAGCATCGGCACCGGGTTGTCGGCGTTGCCCATGGTCTGGCCACCGATTGCCAGCAGCCACTCGCGGCCCTGCAGGCCGATGGCGGCCACGGCCTGGCCGTCTTCGTTGACCAGCACGGCATGGTTCTGCACCTGCTGCTGGGCGTTCAGACGGAGGAACGGGCGCTTGGCCTGCTGCTTCTTGCGCTTGTCGCGCTTGGCCTTGGAGGACTGGGACATGGGGAGGGATCACCTGAAATCGGAAAGACCGCCATTGTACTGGGTGCCGCGCTGCGCGCTCGCCGGGCATGGCCCGGCGCTACCTTTGGGCGTTGGGATCCGGTAGCGCCGGGCCATGCCCGGCAGAAACCGGTCAGGGGGCAGAGCCCTTTCCAGCAGAAAGGGATCCGACCCCGGCCTGCCCCTGCGCGGCCTGCACGTCCGGATCCACGGTGGGCGCCGACAGGCCCACCTGCGGCCCGGCACCGGCCAGTGCGGCTTCCTCGGCGGCCTTGGTCATCACCACGATGCTGATGCGGCGGTTGATCGGGTTCTGCGGGTCGGTCCTGTCGAACAGCACCGACGAAGACAGGCCGACCACGCGGGTGATCTTGCTGTCGTCCATGCCGCCATCGATCAGCGCGCGGCGCGCGGCATTGGCGCGGTCGGCGCTCAGTTCCCAGTTGCCGTAGCCGCGTGCGGCCGAATAGGCGGTGATGTCGGTGTGGCCGGTCAGGCTGATCCGGTTCGGCACGTGGTTCAGGTACTCGGCCAGCTCGTGCAGGATCTGCTGTGTGTACGGCTTCAGGGTGGCGCTGCCGAGGTCGAACATCGGCCGGTTCTGCTTGTCCACGATCTGGATGCGCAGGCCTTCCGGGGTCAGGTCCAGCAGCAGCTGGTCCTTGAACGGTTCCAGCGCCTGGCTGCGGCTGATCGCCTCCTGCAGCTCCTTCATCAGCGCTTCCAGCTGCTGCTTGTCGCGCTGCTGTTCGTCCACCGGCTGCGGTATCGCCTTCTGCTGGTTCTGGAAGGGATCGTTGCTGTTGCCGCGCGAGACGTCGGTGGCGCCGCCCAGCTTGATCATCGAGGTACTGGCGCCGCCCGGTCCGGCCATGCCCGGTGCAGGCGTCGCGCTGGAGCCGACCAGCGGGCTGGGGTTGCGGAAGTATTCGGAAATGGCCGCGCGCTCGGGCTTGCTGGTGCTGGCCATCAGCCACAGCACCAGGAAGAAGGCCATCATCGCGGTCACGAAGTCGGCATAGGCCACCTTCCACGAACCGCCGTGGTGGGCGGCGTGGCCGGCCTTCTTGACCCGGCGGACGATGACGGTGGGCTTGGTCTCGGCCATGGCTTACTTGACCGTCTTCAGGTGCTGCTCGAAGTCGGAGAACGCCGGGCGCACGTTCGACGGCAGCGTCTTGCGGGCGAACTCCAGCGCGATCTTCGGGTTGTAGCCGCGCAGGCAGGCCAGCAGGGCGGTCTTCACCGACTCGTAGATGCGGCTGTCCTGCTCGGCGCGGGCTTCCATCGCCGACGCCATCGGGCCGACGAAGCCGTAGCCCAGCAGGATGCCGAGGAAGGTGCCGACCAGCGCGCCGGCCACATGGCCACCCACTTCGACGATGTCGCCGCCGATCGAGCCCATGGTGATGACGATGCCCAGCACCGCCGCCACGATGCCGAAACCGGGCAGGCCGTCGGCAACCTTGGTCAGTACCTGCGACGGCGCCATCGCTTCGGCGTGGTGCTTTTCCAGCTCCAGCTCCAGCAGCGGCTCCAGCTCGTGCGGCTCGATGTTGCTGCCGATCATCAGGCGCAGGCAGTCGGTGATGAAGTCGATCAGGTGGTGGTCGGCCTGCACCTTCGGGTAGTTGCCGAACAGCGCGCTTTCGGCCGGACGCTCGACGTGGTCTTCCAGCGCCATGAAGCCTTCACGGCGGGCCTTGTTGAGCAGTTCGTACACCAGGCTGAGGACATCGATGTAGTCCTGCTGCTTGTAGCGCGGGCCCTTGAACACGCCGACCATGGCCTGCAGCGTCTGCTTGACCGTCTTGGCCGGGGTGCCGACCAGGAACGCACCCAGCGCGGCACCGCCGATGATGACCAGTTCGTAAGGCTGCCACAGCGCCCCAAGGCGGCCGTGTGCGCCGAGGTAGCCGCCCAGCACGCTGATGATGACGACCAGGAATCCAACGATGATGAGCATGGCGCGACGCAAGGAGGGGGGATATCTCCTTGTCGGCCTGACACCGGTGTTTCTGAAGAGGGAATTCTGTGAAGTCGGTCAGCGGGCCATTCCGGCGCGTGTCAGCCCGCCACGCCGGCTTCCGCGCCGCCACGCTGCAGCGGATCGGGCCACGGCTCGCCGTTGCCGGTGAATGAAAGTGAGACCGAGTTCAGGCAGTGGCGCTCGTAGGTGGGCGGCGGACCGTCCGGGAATACGTGGCCCAGGTGGCTGCCGCAGCGGGCGCAGGTGATCTCGGTGCGGACCATGCCGTGGCTGCTGTCGCGGATCTCGCGCACATGTGCCGGGTCGAACGGAGCGAAGAAACTGGGCCAGCCGGTGCCCGAATCGAACTTGGTGCTGGAGCGGAACAGCGGCAGCGCGCACAGCCGGCAGCAGTAGACGCCCTCACGCTTGTTGTCGAGGAACACCCCGCAGAAGGGCGCCTCGGTGCCGTGCTGCAGCAGCACGCGGCGCTCCTCGGCGCTGAGCCCGGCGACCAGTGCTTCGGTCTGCGTGGCGGTGGGGGGCGTCAGATCGAAAGCGCTCATGCCGGCTCTCCGTGGGGTTGTGGCCTGGGATGCCGCAGACGTGGGGGTGTCGGCACGCGCTTGCAAGTGTGATGGCCGTTCATGGCCGGCACACAGGGGCAGGCGCAGGGTGCATGTGGACCACCCCGGAGCGCGCCATGAAACCCCGCCTTGTCCTGCTGTTGTCGGCCCTGCTGCCTCTGCTCGCCCAGGCGCAGGTTCCCACCGGCAATCCGACCACTACCCGCAGCAGCTCGACGGTGGCACCGCCGCCTGTAGCCCCGCCACCGCAGGCATCGCGCCCGCAGCCGCAGGTGCTGCCCTCGCCGCAGCCGGCCCAGCCGATCCGCTCGACCGGCCCGGCCCAGGTGACCCCCACGCCCGCACCGGCACTGCCGGACAAGGTCTACGACCGCAACGGCCGCATCGTTCCCGGCGTCAAACCGGTCGGCCCCAACCGCGTGTTCGACTCGCGCACCGGCCGCTACTACGACAGCGTACCCACCGGCGACGGCCAGCAGATCAAGCGCTGACCCCAGCGCCCGCAACCAATCGCGCAACCCAAAGAGAGCGCAGCGACCCGCTGTCGCTCTTTTTTCTTCTTTCCGTGGCTGGAGCCCGCGTGAACCTGTCAGAGGCCGGGCGGGTGGGGGCAGGCGGGGTGTCCGCGGCATGGATGCCGCGGCCCAGCCCCCAAGGACGGGTTCACGGCGTCCCCGCCTGACTCCACCCGCCCGGCCAACGCGCAGCGCCGCACCAGGCCCCAGCCACGAGGGGCTCAGCCGTTGGCAGGAAACCCACATGAACGCCGGAAAACAGCCCCCCACCCTGCACGCCCCGCATCACCCGTTTTTCGCCTGCGATTAACCGTGCCAGGACCACGGTGGACCTGCGCCGGCATCCCCGCCGCCGCGCTTCCCTCGTCCCCTTGGAATACGATCATGGCCAACCAGCAGAACCGTCATCCCGGCAAGGAACAGCAGGGCAAAACACCGCAGGAACAGCAGCGCCAGCAGCAACAGCAACAGCAGCCGAACGAGCAGCAGAAGAAGAACCCGCAACAGGGTTCCATGAAGAACCCGCAGCAGCGCTGATGCAGCCAGGGGCCAGAGTCCGTGCTACGGGGTCTGGCCCCGCTGCCGCCCGCCGACTCAATCGGGAATCGGCAGCGACCAGGTCTCCTTGACCTCTTCCATCACGATGTAGCTCTTCGATTCACGCACATGCGGCAGGGTCAGCAGGGTGCTGCCAAGCAGCTTGCGATAGGAGGCCATCTCGCTGATCCGTGCCTTCAGCAGGTAATCGAAATCGCCCGACACCAGATGGCATTCCAGTACGTTGGGCAGCTTCAGCGCCGCCCGCCGGAACTCCTCGAAGATGTCACCGGATTTGTAGGCCAGGCTGATCTCCACGAACACCAGCAGGCTGGCTTTCAGCGCCGACGGGTCCAGGTGGGCGTGATAGCCGGTGATCACCGCTTCGCGCTCCAGCCGGCGCACGCGCTCGGTGCACGGGGTGGTCGACAGGCCGACCCGTTCGCCCAGCTCGGTGAAGGAAATGCGGCCTTCGCCCTGCAGGATGCGCAGGATCTTGCGGTCGATCTTGTCCAGTTCGCGGGGGCGGGTGGTCATGGCCGTCAACCTTGGGGAATGAATCAGAGGAAAATATCCTGCCTGCATTCCTAAAATCAGGCAAATCACCTAGGAACGGAAGAATATACTTCCCCGATTATGGCCCCTGCGCACCCAAATGCAGGGAATGATCGGGTTGGAGAATTTCCATGCGAGTCCTAGTTCTCGGCAGCGGCGTGATCGGCACCACCAGTGCCTGGTACCTGCGACAGGCCGGGTTTGAAGTCACGGTCGTCGACCGCCAGCCCGGTCCCGCGCTGGAAACCAGCTTCGCCAATGCCGGCCAGCTGTCCTTCGGCTACACCTCGCCGTGGGCCGCTCCGGGCGTGCCGAAGAAAGCCATCGGCTGGCTGTTCGAAAAGCACGCACCGCTGGCGATCAAGCCGGGCATGGACCTGGCCCAGTACCGTTGGCTGTGGCAGATGCTGCGCAACTGCACCCACGAGCGCTACGCGATCAACAAGGCGCGCATGGTGCGCATGTCCGAGTACAGCCGCGACTGCCTGAACGAGCTGCGCGCGCAGATCGGCATCGATTTCGAAGGGCGCGACCTGGGCACCACCCAGTTGTTCCGCACCCAGCAGCAGCTGGATGCATCGGCGCAGGACATCGAGATCCTGGCCCAGTACGGCGTGCCGTACGAAGTGCTGGATCGCGCCGGCATCATCAAGGCCGAGCCCGCGCTGGCCCACGTCGATGGCCTGGTCGGCGCGCTGCGCCTGCCGCGCGACCAGACCGGCGATTGCCAGCTGTTCACCCGCCGCCTGGCGCAGATGGCTGCCGAAGCGGGTGTCGAGTTCCGCTACGACCAGGACATCACCGGCGTGGAATTCGACGGTGACCGCATCACCGGCGTACGCATCGGCGGCAAGCTGGAAACCGCGGACCGCTTCGTGGTCGCGCTGGGCAGCTATTCGCCGGGGCTGGTTGCGCCGCTGGGCATGCGCCTGCCGGTGTATCCGCTGAAGGGCTACTCGCTGACCCTGCCGATCACCGACCCGGCGATGGCGCCCACCTCGACCATCCTCGATGAGAGCTACAAGGTTGCGGTGACCCGTTTCGACAACCGCATCCGCGTCGGCGGCATGGCCGAAGTGGCTGGTTTCGACCTGTCACTGTCGCCGCGCCGCCGCGAGACGCTGGAGCTGGTGGTGCGCGATCTGTACCCGAAGGGCGGTGACCTGGCCAAGGCCGAGTTCTGGACCGGCCTGCGCCCGGCCACGCCCGACGGTACGCCGGTGATCGGCGCCACGCCGTTCCGCAACCTGTTCCTCAACACCGGCCACGGCACGCTGGGCTGGACCATGGCCTGCGGCTCGGGCCGCTACCTGGCCGACCTGATGAGCGCGCGTCAGCCGCAGATCAGCACCGAAGGCCTGGATATCTTCCGCTACGGCCAGTACCGCCACGCCCCGCAACATGAGAACCGCACATGCGTCCTGCCCGCGCGCTGATCGATCTGGGCGCACTGCGCAGCAACTACCGCCTGGCCCGTGAACTGGGCGGTGGCAAGGCGCTGGCGATCATCAAGGCCGATGCCTATGGCCACGGTGCAGTGCGCTGCGCGCAGGCACTGGAAGGCGAGGCCGACGGCTTCGGCGTGGCCACGATCGAAGAGGCACTGGAGCTGCGCCAAGCCGGTATCCGTGCACCGATCCTGCTGCTGGAAGGCATCTTCGAGGCCAGCGAAATGGCGCTGGTGGCCGAGCATGACCTGTGGTTCTCGGTGGGTTCGCCGTGGCAGCTGGAAGCACTGGCCGCGTTCGACAGCCCGCGTCCGCTGACGGTGTGGCTGAAGCTGGACAGTGGCATGCACCGGCTGGGCCTGGACGTCGCCGGTTTCCGCGCCGCGCACGCACGTCTGTCTGCATTGCCGCAGGTGGCGCGCATCGTACTGATGACCCACCTGGCACGCGCCGACGAGCTGGACAGCGAGCGTACCCATGAGCAGGCCGCCACCTTCGTCGAGGCCATCGAAGGCCTGCAAGGTGAGACCAGCGTCTGCAATTCGCCAGCACTGCTGGGCTGGCCGGACGTACGTAGTGACTGGGTACGCCCGGGCCTGATGCTGTACGGGGCAAACCCGCTGCCGGACAACAGCGAGCTGACCGCGCGCCTGCGCCCGGTGATGACGATGCAGTCCAAGGTGATCGCCGAGCGCTGGATCGAGGCCGGTGAGCCGGTCGGCTACGGTGCGCGCTTCGTGGCCAAGGCACGCACACGCGTGGGCGTGGTCGCACTGGGCTATGCCGATGGCTATCCGCAGTTCGCGCCCAATGGCACCCCGGTGCTGATCGATGGCCAACCCGGTGGGCTGATCGGCCGCGTGTCGATGGACATGCTGACCGTGGACCTGACCGCACATGCGCAGGCCGGCGTCGGCAGCGTGGTGGAACTGTGGGGCACAGCGCCGACGCTGTCCGAGCTGGCCCCGCGCTGCGGTGTCAGTGCCTACCAGCTGCCGTGTGGCGTCAAACGCGTGGCACGTGTCTACCAGGATTGACCGGCCGCTGGTAGCGGCCGACCTTGGTCGGCGCCGTGAATGTGTGTCGACCAAGGTCGACACCTACCGGATCGATCAAACCTTGGTCGGCGCCGTGAATGTGTGTCGACCAAGGTCGACACCTACCGGTGGGTCGTCGCGCTGCGCGGGGTTACCGGGCAGCGGTGACGCGCGAGGTCAGCTGACGCTTCACCCAGTCGTCGATCAGGCGCTTCTCATAGCGCAACGGATCGGTATCGCTCTTCAGGCCGATGTTGTGCAGGTAGCCGCTGTCGCTCAGGCGGGCGTCGCCTTCATCGATGATGCGCCCGCTGGCGTCCTTCAGCGTGTACTGCAGGGTGATCCGCGGCGGGTAGATGTCGCGCATGATCCGGATATCGCTGCCACGCGGGCCGTGCCACGGCTCGTAGTCGCCCGCGCGCTTGATATCGACCAGGGTCACGTCCAGCGTCTGCCCGGCCTGCAGCGGCTTGGCGGCGCTGGTCTGTACGTAGCGTGCCAGCTGCTGCACCCAGTCACCGCGTTCAGCCTCGAAGCGGTTGCTGCTCTGGCGGAGCTCGGTGAATTTTGCCGGATCGTCCCACTTCACGCTGACCGGGCCATCGGCCTGCAGCGCGCGCGGCGCGTCGGGCGCTGTTACCGTCCGCGGCGCGGCGGCCACGCTGCCCACGGCAAGCATGCCGGCCAGCAGCAGGGCGGTTGAAAGCGAACCTTTCATGGCAGTCTCCTGCGTCCCCGAAGCGGGGAGGATGATGATCTCGGATCGAGTGTGATCCCGCCGCAGGGCCGCAGCAATGGCCAAGAGCGTCAAATGCGTCAGCAGTTGCCGCCAATTCATGGTCGTCAACCCTGACTGACGGCGCTTGACGCTGTGAATACGCGCTCTGGAAGATGCTGTACCTCCATCCGGTCTTTTCTTCCCCACGCCCTTGTCCACATTGCCGCCCCTCGTGGAGCGCTCACCCTTGATGGTGCCGACGCCCGAACCCGACCTGCACCATGGCGTGCTTGAGCGCATCCACGCAGGTTTCTGTGTGATCCAGGTGCTGTTCGACGGCGACGAGGCGATCGATTACCGCTTCCTCGAGGTCAACGACGCCTTCGAGCGCCATACCGGCCTGAAGGATGCCTGCGGCAAGCGCATGAGCGCGCTGGAGCCACAGCACGAAGGCGACTGGTTCCGGATCTACGGCGAAGTGGCGCGGACCGGGCGACCGGCGCAGTTCGAGATGGACGCCCGTGCCCTCGGGCGTTCGTTCGCGGTGGATGCGGTGCGTGTCGGCCGGCCGGGCGATGACCTGGTGGGCGTGCTGTTCTTCGATGTGACCGCGCGCAAGCAGATGGAAGTGGAGCTGGGCGAGAGCGAGGCGCGTTTCAGTGCACTGGCCGATGGTTTGCCGATGCCGGTGTGGGTGCTGGACGAGCGCGGCCACGCCCGCTTCGTCAACAGTGCCTTCAGCGAGTTCTTCGGCGGCGACGAGAACCGCGTGCCGGAAGATGTCTGGCGCGGCCTGGTGCATCCCGACGATGCGTCGGTGTTCGAATACGAACTGCAGGAAGCGCTGAAAGCGCAGCGTTCGATGCATGCTCTGGTACGCGCCCGTCGCGCCGATGGGCAGTGGCGCTGGCTGGAAATGAACGCCCGTCCGCGCTTCTCGCGGATGGGTCGTTTCATCGGTCTGGCCGGTAGCAGCCCGGACGTCACCGAGCGTCGCGAGATCGAACTGGCGCGTGAGGAGCTGCTGCAGTCCGAGCGCGCCGCACGCAGTGCCGCGGAGAACATGGCGCGGCTGAAGGATGAATTCCTGGCCACGCTGTCGCATGAGCTGCGCACGCCGCTGACCACGATCCTGGGCTGGAGCGAACTGCTGCTGCAGCGCGTGGATTCCACCAGTCCGCTGTACAAGGGCCTGGGCGTGATCGCCAACAGCGCCACCGCGCAGAAGCGGTTGATCTCGGACATGCTCGATCTCAGCAGCATGCTGCTGGGCAAGGTGCAGCTGGAAGTGGAAGTGCTGGATCTGCGCGACCAGTTGAACGAAGCGATGGGCGCGCAGGAGCTGGTGGCCGAGGGCAAGGCGCTGGACGTCACCCTGCAGCTGCCGCCGCAGGCGTGCCAGGTGCTGGGCGATGCCACCCGGCTGCAGCAGGTGTTCTGGAATCTGCTGTCCAACGCGATCAAGTTCACCCCGGCGGAAGGCCGCATCGACGTGCAGCTGCAGGCCGATGGCAACTATTGGACGATCACTGTGCGCGATACCGGCGACGGCATCGCACCGGAGTTCCTGAACCACCTGTTCAGCCGCTTCCGCCAGGCCGACGGCACCACCACCCGCCGTCATGGCGGTCTGGGCCTGGGCCTGGCGATCGTGCAGCAGCTGGTAGAACTGCACGGCGGTACGGTCAGTGCGGCCAGCGATGGTCACGGTCACGGCGCCACCTTCACCGTGCGCCTGCCACAGCACCTGCCCGATGCCGAACGGCGTCCGCTGCGTGAGGTCGTCAGCGGTCCGATCCTGGAACCGATGGTGGTCGAACCGTACCCGCTGCGCGGCCTGCATGTGCTGGCGGTGGAAGACCAGCCAGAAGTGCTGGAGTACCTGCGGCGCATGCTGGAAGAGCAGGGCGCCAGCGTATCTGCGGCCAGCTCTGCGGGCGAGGCACTGGCGCTGCTGGCCGACAATGGCCACCTGCAGTACCACGTGCTGCTGACCGACATCGGCATGCCGGGCATGGATGGCTATGGCCTGGTGAGCACGCTGCGCGAGGACCTGGGCGTGGATGCCACGGCATTGCCTGCGGTGGCGGTGACGGCACTGGCGCGTGCTGATGACCGTCGCCGTGCGTTGGCCTCGGGCTTCCAGGAGCATGTGGCCAAGCCGTATTCGGTGGCCCAGTTGGTAGGTGTGGTGCGGCGCGTGCAGGCCACGCGCGGGGACAGCCTGCTGCACTGAGCATTCACGGCCAATCGGCGACCCTGCACGTCTGCACGCAGGAGGTTGTCGATGTCCCGTATTGCTCCCCGGATCCATACCGATGCCGCGCAGATCGCGCGCCTGGAAGCCCTGCTGCCGCAGTTGCACGGGGAAACCGAAGTGCAGCTGACCCTGCATGATGGCCGCCTCCTGCTGGGCACCGTGGCCGTGCAGCCGACGCTGCAGCAGTACCGCAACGAGGCCGGCGACGAAGGCAGCAATGGCCAGCTGCGGCTGGACGATCTCGATACGCCGGTGCAGCAGCATCACGTGTGGCTGGATGAAATCGCCAGCATCCGCGAGCTGCCGCCCACGGCGCCTTGATCCGATGTAGAGCCGAGCCCATGCTCGGCTGCCGTCCGCGCGGCTGCGCCGCCGCCCGAGCATTGGCTCGGGCGCTACAGGCCTATCAATGCTCGAACAGCGTTGCCGTCGCCTCGAACCTGCGCGCATAGGCGCGCTCCTCGGCTACCCGGGTCACTTCATCGTCTGCCAGGTCCGGCGCGCCATAGACGGCGTAGGCCACGCTGCCATCGGCGCCGTGGCCGACCTGGTGCAGGCGGTAGCGGGAATGGCCGCCGCCGGTGTCCTCCGGGTAATGCACGGGGGGATGGCTGCCTTCCAGGTCCATTTCACTGTTGTCGACAACACCTCCGACGAACAAGGCGCGCATGCAGGATCTCCAGGAGTTGCGGGGGAGCTTCTACCCTGAACGCTGGCATGTTGCTGCGGCATCAAGGCAACGTTGAAGTTTCGCAAAGCGGCGGCCGGGGCCGGGCCGGACAAGCCGGTACAATGGACGGCCCTCACGCTTCCAGTACCCGCGCCGATGGCATCCAGCGACGACGCCCCCCTGCAGACCTTGTTCCTGCCGTTCTCCAGCGGCGCCCTGCGCTGGCCGGAGGGTCCGGTGGCCTTCCTGCGCGCCCGTGACGGCTGGCCCCTGCGCGAGCAGGCCGGCGGCCGCGAGGTCGACTGCGAGCAGAGCTTCGCCCCGTTCGCGCAGCCGCTGCAGCAGGCCGCTGGCTGGACCGTCAGCGGCCAGCTGGATGATGTTGCCGGCCGCGGCCGTTACCCGCTGGTGCTGGTGCTGCCGCCGCGCCAGCGCGAGGAAGCCCGCGCGCTGTTCGCCCGCGCCCTGGCGCTGGTCGCCGAGGGTGGCCGCATCGTGGCCTGCCAGCACAACAACGAAGGCGCCCGCTCCGGCGAAGGCGACCTCAAGCAGTTGGCCGGCCTCGGCGGCAGCCTGACCAAGAACCACTGCCGCGTGTTCTGGACCGCGCCGTTGCAGGGCCAGCACGATGCGGACGTGGCCAAGCGCTGGGGCAGCCTGGACGCAGTGCGGCCGATCGTCGGCGGCCGTTTCCTCAGCCGCCCGGGCGTGTTCGCCTGGGACCGCATCGACCCGGCCTCGGCGCTGCTTGCCGAACATCTGCCGGCCGACCTGGCCGGGCGTGCGGCCGACCTCGGTGCCGGTTACGGCTACCTGTCGCGCGAGCTGCTGGAGCGCTGCCCGAAGATCACCGCGCTGGACCTGTACGAGGCCGAGAAGCGCGCGCTGGACCTGGCCGAACTCAACCTCGCGCCGCCACCGCGCCCGGTGCCGCTGCGCTTCCTGTGGCGCGATGTCACCGCCGGCATCGAGCCGGACTACGACGTCATCATCAGCAACCCGCCGTTCCACACGCCCTCGCGTGCGGATCGTCCGGACATCGGCCAGCGCTTCATCGCCGTAGCCGCGCAGGCGCTGCGCCCGGGCGGGCGCCTGTACGTGGTGGCCAACCGCCACCTGCCGTACGAGTACACGCTCAACGAGAGCTTCGGCGCGGTGCGCGTGGTTGCCGAGCGCGATGGCTTCAAGCTGGTCGAGGCAGTGAAGGGCAAGGGGAAGGCCCGGTGAAACTGGTCAAGCTCATCGCCAACCTCGGCTACGGCAGCCGCAAGCAGGTGCAGTGGATGTTCCGCGAAGGCCGCGTCACCGACGCCGACGGCGAGGTGCTGTATGCCGACGACCAGGTGCCGCATGAAGCGGTGCGCGTCGATGGCGAGCCGCTGGACCCGCCGGTGGGCCTTTCGCTGGCGATGTACAAGCCGGCCGGCTACACCTGTTCGACCAAGGACAAGGGCCGCCTGATCTACGACCTGCTGCCGCCGCGCTTCCGCGACCGCGACCCGGTGCTGTCTACCGTCGGCCGCCTGGACCGCGAGACCAGCGGCCTGTTGCTGCTGACCGACGACGGCAACCTGCTGCACCGGATCATTTCGCCGAAGTCGAAGCTGCCCAAGGTCTACGAAGTGGAGCTGGCCGAAGACCTGCGCGGTGACGAGGTGGCGCTGTTTGCCAGCGGCACGCTGATGCTGGAAGCGGAGAAGACGCCCCTGCTGCCGGCTGAACTGCAGGTGCTCGGGCCGCGCAAGGCGCGCCTGATACTGCACGAAGGTCGCTACCATCAGGTTCGCCGCATGTTCGCTGCCGCAGGCAACCACGTGCAGGCACTGCACCGCAGCCGTGTCGGTGGCCTGGACCTGCAGGGACTGGCCGAAGGGCAATGGCGGCTGCTGACCTCCACCGACCTGGATACGCTGTTCGCTCCATGACCTCCATCGCTGCGCTGCCGTTCCTGCCCGACGCCGTCATCTTCGACATGGACGGCCTGATGATCGACAGCGAGCGCGTGTCGCTTGCCTGCTGGAGCGAAGCGGCGGAGGAATTTGGCCTGCCGCTGGATGCCAGCTTCTTCGTGCGCATGGTCGGTCTTGGCGACCGCGACAGCCAGGCGCTGCTGCGCCAGCAGGGCATCGAAGACAGCATGATCGAGGCCTTGGCCGCGCGTTGCCATGATCTGTACGAGGAACGCACGCAGACAGGGTTGCCGCTGCGCCCGGGCATCCTGGAACTGCTTGAGTTGTTGAAGTCGCACGCGGTGCCGCGTGCGGTGGCGACCTCGACCCGACAGCCGCGGGCCAACCGCAAGCTGGCGGCGACCGGGCTGCTGCCGTACTTCGATGCGGTGATCGCCGGTGGCGACGTGGCGCGGGCCAAGCCGGCACCGGACATCTACCTGCTGGCCGCGCAGCGGCTGGGCAAGGCACCGGAACGCTGCCTGGCGCTGGAGGATTCCCCGGCCGGCACGCGTGCCGCACTGGCTGCGGGCATGACCGTGATCCAGGTGCCGGACCTGGTGCATCCCGATGAAGAACTGCGCGCGCTGGGCCACCGCATCGTCGGCTCGCTGGTGGACGCCCACGCGCTGCTGCTGCCGCTGTTGCCGAGGTAGCTGCCAACCTTGGTTGGCACTGAGCCGAGCATGGGCTCGACTCTACATCCATGGCAACCGCTCTGGTGGGTGCCGACCGTTGGTCGGCACGCTTTCAGATCACAGCCTGCCGAACACCAGCGCCGCGTTGGTGCCACCGAAGCCGAAGCTGTTGGACATCACCGTGTCCAGCTTCTGCTCGCGGCTTTCGCGCAGGATCGGGAAGCCTTCCACCCTCGGGTCCAGCTCGCCGATGTTGGCCGAACCGGCCACGAAGCCGTCGCGCATCATCAGCAGGCAGTAGATCGCTTCATGCACGCTGGCAGCACCCAGCGAATGGCCCGACAGCGCCTTGGTCGAGGACAGCGGCGGAATCGCATCACCGAACACCTCGCGGATCGCACCCAGCTCGGTCACATCACCCAGCGGGGTGGAGGTGCCGTGGGTGTTGAGATAATCCAGCGGACGGTCGACGTTCTGCAGCGCCATCTTCATGCAGCGCACGGCACCTTCACCGGACGGGGCGACCATGTCGGCGCCATCGGAGGTCACGCCATAACCGATCAGCTCGGCATGGATATGCGCGCCACGTGCCACGGCGTGGTCGTAATCCTCCAGCACCAGCATGCCGCCACCACCGGCGATGACGAAGCCATCGCGGTCCTTGTCATACGGGCGCGAGGCGCTCGCGGGGGTGTCGTTGAAGCTGGTGGACAGTGCACCCATCGCATCGAACATCACGCTCATCGACCAGTGCAGGTCTTCACCGCCACCGGCGAACATGATGTCCTGCGCGCCGTGGCGGATGAGGTCGGCAGCCGCGCCGATGCAGTGTGCGGAGGTCGCGCAGGCGGCCGACAGCGAGTAGCTGACGCCCTTGATCTGGAATGCGGTGGCCAGGCAGGCCGACACGGTCGAGCACATCGTGCGCGGCACCATGTACGGACCGACCTTGCGCACGCCGCGGCTGCGCAGCAGATCGACCGCACCCACCTGCCATTCGCTGGAGCCACCACCGGAACCGGCGATCAGGCCGGTGCGCAGGCCACTGACCTGTTCCGGGGTCAGGCCCGCATCGGTGATGGCATCGGCCATCGCCAGGTAGGCGAAGGCGGCGGCATCGCTCATGAAGCGCTTCTGCTTGCGGTCGATCAGCGCGTCCAGGTCGAGGTCGACGCGACCGCCGACCTGGCTGCGCAGGCCGGCTTCGGCGTGGTCGGCCAGCGCGGTGATGCCGGCGCGGCTCTCGCGCAGGGCGGCCGAAACGGTATCCAGATCATTGCCGAGGCAGGACGTGATGCCCATGCCGGTGATGACGACGCGACGCATCAGAAGCTCCCGGTTTCAGTGAACAGGCCCACGCGCAGGTCGCGGGCGTTGTAGATCTCGCGGTCGTCCACGTACATGCGCGCGTCGGACTGGGCCATCACCAGCTTGCGGTTGATGACGCGGCTGATGTCGATCTCGTAGCGCACCAGCTTCGCGTCTGGCAGCACCTGGCCGGTGAACTTCACTTCGCCGCAGCCCAGGGCGCGGCCCTTGCCGGGGGCACCCAGCCAGGTGAGGAAGAAGCCGGTCAGCTGCCACATGGCATCCAGGCCCAGGCAGCCGGGCATCACCGGGTCGCCGATGAAGTGGCAGCCGAAGAACCACAGGTCCGGACGGATATCCAGTTCGGCGCGTACCATGCCCTTGCCATGCGGTCCGCCGTCCTCGCGGATTTCGGTGATGCGGTCGAACATCAGCATCGGGTCGTTGGGCAACCGGCCGGCGGCAGCGCCGAACAGTTCACCGCGTGCGCTGGCCAGCAGCTGGTCGCGGTTGAACGCGTGGAGACGAGTCATGGAAAGCGCAATCCTGGAAGCGAAAACAAGGCAACGAGTTCCCGAGGATGCACGACGGATCAGGCGGATATCAAACCGCGTCTCCGTACGCGTGCGTAGTGTTTTCAGCTGAAACCACGCATCCCGTTGATGCACAACGACCATACTTCGGCGTCTGGACGGGTACGGTGCAGGTATCATGTGGGCCAACCATGAACGCACTGCGCAAGATCATCCACGTCGACATGGACGCCTTCTACGCGTCGGTGGAGCAGCGCGACGATCCGTCACTGCGCGGCAAGCCGGTGGTTGTGGCATGGCGCGGCGCGCGTTCAGTGGTGTGCGCCGCCTCGTACGAGGCACGCGTGTTCGGCGTGCGTTCGGCGATGCCGGCACTGCGCGCCGAGCGCCTGTGCCCGGACGCGATCTTCGTGCCGCCGGACTTCGCACGTTACAAGGCGGTGTCACGCCACGTGCGCGAGATCTTCCTGCGCCATACCGACCTGGTCGAGCCGTTGTCGCTGGATGAGGCCTATCTGGATGTCACGGTGCCGAAGAGCGACATGGTGCTGGCCACCGACATCGCCCGCACCATCCGCGCGCAGATCCGCGAGGAAACCCATCTGACTGCGTCAGCCGGGATCGCGCCGAACAAGTTCCTGGCCAAGATCGCTTCGGACTGGCGCAAGCCCGACGGCCAGTTCGTGATTCCGCCGCAGCGGGTGGATGCGTTCCTGCTGCCGCTGCCGGTGAACCGCGTGCCCGGCGTCGGCAAGGTGATGGAAGGCAAGCTGGCAGCGCGCGGCATCGTCACCTGCGGCGACCTGCGGCAGTGGACGCTGCCGGACCTGGAAGAAGCCTTCGGCAGCTTCGGCCGCAGCCTGTACAACCGCGCACGCGGTGTCGACGAGCGTCCGGTGGAGCCTGACCAGCAGGTGCAGTCGATCTCCTCCGAAGACACCTTCGCCGAGGACCTGTTGCTGGAAGACCTCGCTGAAGCGATCGTGCAGCTGGCCGAGAAGACCTGGCATGCCACGCGCAAGACCGAACGCATCGGCCACACCGTGGTGTTGAAGCTGAAGACCGCGCAGTTCCGCCTCCTCACCCGCAGCTTCACCCCGGAACGCCCGCCGGAATCGATGGCCGAACTGCGCGACATCGCGCTGTCACTGCGCGCCCGCGTCGACCTGCCCGCCGACACCCGTTACCGCCTGGTCGGCGTCGGCCTCGGCGGTTTCCGCGAAAAGGAGCCGGTGGTGCAGGGCGAATTGTTCGAGCACACCCCGACCGATCCTCCCTGATCGTCCATCCACGCATGTCTGGATCTGCGTGTCGACCAAGGTCGACACCCACCAAGAGCAGGACATGCAGTCCAGACAGGTTGCGGAAAACTGTCGAAGGCGGGGTGGGGGGGGGCGTGAGCCGCATGGATGCGGCGACCGAGCTTACATGGACGTACTTGCAGCGTCCCCCGCAACCGGACCCACCCCGCCAACCCACGGAATGCCCGCTTTTGCTGTTGCCGTCGCCGTCGATTCGGCGGGTGCAGGGCGCAGCCCTGCAAAAGAAAACCCCTACCTTACGGCCACTGCATCTCGCCCTTGGCCACCTTCGCACTCAACTCCAGCGACGCCACACCCGCCAGCTTCGGATAGCGCGCCTGCATCGCCTTCACCAACGCCGCACTGTCCTTGGCCTTGGCTGTTTCAACATCGAAGGCACGGATGTACTCCGCCGTGAAGCGCAGCGCACTGGCATCCAGTGCCGCACCCTCCGCGTAATGACCGGGCACCACCACCTTCGGCTTCAACGCCTGCAGCTGCTGCAGCGTGCGCAGCCAATCGGCATGCGACTTCGGCGTCTGCGTATCGGCCATCCACACATGCTCGCCGGCCACCACCGGAATGCCACCGACGATCGCGCGCAGTGACGGCACCCACAGCACGCTGCGGTCCGGCGTCGGTCCATCCAGGCCGATCAACGGCAGGCGCTGGCCTTCCAGCTGCAGTGCATCGCCTTCCAGTACCGCCGGCACCACGATGCGTGCGGGAACGTCGGCGCCCATCTTCGGCCCCCAGTACGCCAGCTTGCCGGCCTGGGATTCACGGATATGCGCCACGGTCTGCGCGGTGGCGACGATGCGCGCCTGCGGGAACGCGTCCTGCACGGTGGCCAGGCCGAAGTAATAGTCCGGATCGCCATGGCTGATGTAGATGGTGGTCAGCTGCTTGCCGCTGGCGCGGATCTGCTCGACCAGCCGGCGCGCATCGCCGGCAGCGAACTGTGCGTTGACCAGGATCGCATCGTTGCGCCCTTCGATCAGCACCGAGGACACCGAGAACATCGCCTGCGGGCTGGGATGGAAGGTCTGCAGGCGCAGTTGCGATTTAGCGGCGCTGGCAGGCGCAGGTGCGGCCGGTGCGGCCAGCAGCGGGGTGCTGGCGAAACCTGCAGCCAGCGTGAGGGGGAACAGCAGGGCAGCGGTACGCATGGGAGGTGTCCTTTGGGATATCGAGCCGAGCGTGGGCTATGCCGGGCGTCCTTGCCCGGCCCCCTACGGGCCGTCGCAAGCGACGTTGGCAACGGCTCCTGCCGTTGCCTTCGGCTTTACAGGTGGGTAGCGCCGGGCCATGCCCGGCGGGCGGGCGGGCAGGCCGGCGGGCGCCATGATCAATACGCTGCAGTGATGATCTGCTTCGGGTACTTGCGCGCTTCCAGTTCGGCGACGAATGCGGCGCCGTAGTCGGCGTAGCTGATGCGGCTGTGGCCGCTGGCATCGGCGAGGAAGGCCTTGGGCTGCACGCGATACTGCCCACGCTCTTCACCCGGGCCGATTTCGGCCGCCGGCGAGAAGAAGGTCCAGTCCAGGTCATCCACTGCCTGCAGGCGGTTGAAGGCTTCACGGTGGGCCAGCGCGTAGGGCTTGTAGGCCTCCGGGAAGGTGGGGGTGTCGACCAGCTGCACGCCGGGGGCGACTTCCAGGCTGCCGGCACCACCGACCACCACCAGGCGCGGCACGTTGGCCTTGCGGGCGGCGTCTGCAAGCTGCGCGGCAACCTCGCCGACGCGGCCGATGTCGTCGCCCGGGCGCGGGCCGTAGGCGCTGGCCAGCACATCGTGGCCGGCAATGGCGGCGACCAGGGCATCCTGGTCGTCCAGCGAGGCGATGACCGGATGGGCGCCGGCCAGCTCGGCCGGCAGGTCCTGCGCACTGCGCACGATGACGGTCAGTTGGTGGCCGTTGGCCAGCGCGTGGCGGGCGATCTGGCGGCCGATATTGCCGGTGGCACCGACGAGGGCGATCTTCATGGCAGGACTCCGTGGGGTGGGGCTGGGGAATGAGGCCACTGTAGGCCGCTGCAGTCGCTCGAAAAACAGCGTATAACGCGCTTGTTTGTTGCATGGATCGAGCAGATGGACCGATTGACCGCCATGACCGTGTTCGTCGAAGTTGCCGAGCGCGGCAGCCTGACCGCCGCCGCCGAGGTGCTGGACATGTCGCGGGCGATGGTCAGCCGCTACCTCGCCGAGGTGGAGGGCTGGCTGGGCGCGCGGCTGCTGCACCGGACCACGCGGCGGGTCAGCCTGACCGGGGCCGGTGAAGCCGCGCTGGCGCGTTTCCGGCAGATGCTGGCGATCGGCGAGGAACTGCAGGGCGAGCTGGCCAGCGACGATCCCGAGCCACACGGAACGCTGCGCATCACTGCCAGCGTGTCGTTCGGGCAGAGCCATCTGGCGCGCGCGGTGGCCGCGTTCGTGCAGCGCCATCCGGCCGCACGCATCGAACTGCTGCTGGTCGACCGCATGGTCAACCTGGTGGAGGAGCGCGTCGACCTGGCGGTGCGCATCGCACGGCAGATCGATCCCAGCCTGATCGCACGTCGGTTGGCGATCTGCCGCTCGGTGCTGTGCGCGACACCGGCCTACCTGCAGGCACGTGGCACGCCGACTGCGCCCGAACATCTCGCCGCGCACAACTGCCTGACCCATCACTACGTCGGCAAGAGCCTATGGCAGCTGCATCGCGAAGGGCGTTCGTTGTCGGTTGCGGTGGGCGGCAACATCAGTGCCAATGAAGCGTCGCTGCTGCTGGAGGCCGTGCGCGCCAATGCCGGCATCGCCATGTTGCCGACCTACCAGGTCGCACCGTTGCTGCGCAGTGGCGAACTGATCGAACTGCTGCCCGAGTACAGCCTGGACGAGCTCGGCATCCATGCGGTGTACGCGTCGCGTCGACAGCAGCCCGCTATCATGCGGCGATTCCTGGACTTCCTCGCCGAATGCTTCGCGAGCCCGGCCTTCCAGGATCTGGACTGGCGCCCTTCGGGCAAGGAGAACACATGAACCATGGACAGGCGTTGATCGACCACAACCGTGCTGCCTGGGACCGCCAGGCCAGCGAGGTACGCGAGTGGTCGCGACCGGTGGATGCCGCAACGATTGCCGCCGCCCGCGAGGGGCGTTGGCAGGTGCACCTGACGCCGCGTGCGCTGCCGCTGGATTGGCTGGGCGATGTGCGGGGCAGGCGCATCCTGTGCCTGGCCTCGGCCGGTGGCCAGCAGGCGCCCGTGCTTGCTGCGGCAGGCGCCGAGGTGACCGTGTTCGATCTTTCCGACGGGCAGCTGGCGCAGGACCGCGCTGTGGCCGACCGCGATGGTCTGTCACTGCGCACCGTGCAGGGTGACATGCGTGATCTGCAGGCCTTTGCCGACGACAGCTTCGACGTGGTGTTCCATCCCATCTCGAACCTGTACGTGCCCGACGTGCGCCCTGTGTGGGCCGAGTGCCGCCGGGTGCTGGCGCGCGATGGCCTGCTGATGGCCAGCTTCTACAATCCGGTGGTGTTCGTCGCTGCGCGTGACGCGCAGTTGAGCGAGCAGGGCCTGATCCGCCCGCAGTACGCGATTCCCTATTCCGACCTGGAAGACCTGGAGCCGGCCGCACGCGAGGCCAAGCTGGCCCGTGGCGAAGCGCTGACATTCGGCCACAGCCTGGGTGATCTGATCGGCGGGCAGCTGGATGCAGGGTTCGTCATCGATCGCTTCATGGAAGACTGGCAACCGCAGCCGCGCTTCCTGATCGATCGCTACCTGCCGACCTTCCTGGCCACCCGCGCACGCCGGGTCGGCTGAAGGCGCGGGCGTACAATGGACGGCCCCACGTTGCACGAGTGAGCCGTCCCTTGTCGTATCCCTATCCGCTGGTCGTGTTCGACCTCGATGGCACGCTGGTCGACAGCGCCGCCGATATCGCCGAAGCACTGAACCGCACGTTGCAAGACATCGGCCTGGCACGCGTACCCGAAGCCACCGTGCTGGGCTGGATCGGCGACGGCGTGCGCCGGCTGGTCGAACAGGCGGTGCAGGCTGCCGGGCGCGAGATCGATCTGGCAGCGGTGATGCCGACCTTCATGGTCCACTACCGCGAATGCCTGCTGCGCAGCCCGAAGCTGTTCGATGGCGTGGTCGAAGCGCTGGCGCAACTGCGCGCGTTGAACGTACCGCTGGCCATCTGCACCAACAAGCCGGCCGCGCTGGTGCCGCCGTTGCTGCAGCACCTGGGTATCGCCGAGGCCTTCGCGCTGGTGCTGGGCGGTGATTCGCTGCCGCAGCGCAAGCCCAGCGGAGAACCGTTGCGGCATATCGCCGCGCACTTCGAACTGCCCGTCGATGCATGCCTGATGGTGGGCGATTCGCTTACCGATTACCGCGCTGCCGAAGACGCCGGCATGCCGATCACGCTGGTGCGTTACGGCTATCCGCGCGGACTGGACCTGGACAACGCGCACGCGGTAGCAGTGATCGACGACCTGCGCGAACTGCCGGGGTTGGCTGCAGGCATTCCGGTGTAGAGCCGAGCCTGCGCTCGGCTGTTTCGATGCCTGAGCCGAGCATGGGCTCGGCTCTACAAGTAGATCGACGCCATGCGTCGATGGCATCAAGGGGCGCCGGGCAATGCCCGGCGCCTCTTTTCACTTTGGCTGGTAACGCACGCTCAGCTGGTACTCGCGGCCGGGCTGGTTGAACCACGCCACGGTCTCGTACTCGCGGTCGAACACATTGGCCACCCGCGCCAGCACCGACCATGCCGCGGTCAGCGCGTATTCGGCGCGCAGATCCAGCGTGCCGTAGCCGCCGACCTTCACCGCGTTGGCGGCATCGTCGTAGCGCTTGCCCGCGCCCTGCACGGTCAGGCCAGTGCGGAAGTCGCCGAAGCGGCGGTCGATGTCCAAACGCGCGGTCTGCTGCGCACGGCGTGCCAGCCAGTTGTCGAACTGCGCGCTGCCGCTGGTGCGGTTGCGCGGATCGGTGAAGCTCAGCTGCGCGTTGATGTCGAAGCCGGCCAGGGTGGCGCCGCCGGTCAGTTCCGCACCGCGGATGCGTGCCTTCTCGACCTGCTGCATGCGGAAGGTGGCCGCGTCATAGGTGATCAGGTCATCGATGCGGGTCTCGTACACATCCAGGCCCCAGCGCCAGCCCTGGCCCTGCTGCGAGATGCCGAGGTTGGCACTCTTGGACTTCTCCGGGTCCAGCGTCGGCACGCCGCTCCACGGGTCGTACAGGTCGCTGAAGGTCGGCGCCTTGAACGCGGTGCCGTAGCTGGCGTTGACGCGCAGGCCATGGCCCAGCTCCATCGCCCAGCCGAGGCTGCCGGTGGCGTGGTTGCCGAACTGCTGGTTGTCGTCATTGCGCGCGCTGGCCTGCAGCTGGTGACGGCCGAAGCGCGCCTGGTACTGCAGGAACACGCCGGTATTGCGGCGGCTGTCGACCAGGTAGCCGGCGCTGCTGCCGTCCAGGTTGTCTTCGCTCCAGTCCACGCCGGCACTGAGCAGCTGGCCTTCGGCCACACCGATGTCGGCCTGCAGCGAGGCGCTGTCGCGGTGTGTCTGTGCGCTGCCGCGTGCACCGAAATCGCCGAAGTTGTCGGACTCGTTGTCGCTGCGGCCGACATTGGCAGTCAGCGTCAGCTGCTCGGACGGGGTGTAGCGCACCTTGCCGGCCAGCACCTGCTGGCGGGTCTCGGAGTAGTTGTAGTAGCCGTCGTAGTGGTTCTTGCCGTCGGCGCGCAGGGCGCTGCCTTCCACGGTCCACTGGTCGCTCAGGTTGTAGCCACCGCGCAGGCTCTTGGACAGGTTGCGGTAGCCGTCGCGGTCGGGTTCATCGGCGAAGCAGCCGGCAAACAGCGTGGCCGAGCCACGGCAGGCATCGATGCCGTCCGAATGCTGGTAGGCGATGTCGGCGCCGAACCAGCCGCGTTCGGTGCCACCGCCGATGCCGCCACTGGCTTCACGCAGGCCGTTGCTGCCGCCGCCCAGCTGGAAGTGCGGAGCGAAGTCGCCCTGGTTGCGGCGGGTGAAGATCTGGATCACGCCACCGATGGCGTCGGCACCGTACAGGCTGGACTGCGGGCCGCGCACGATTTCCACGCGCTCGATCTGCGCCAGCGGCAGATCCTGGTACATCGCCAGGCCGAGGTCGGCGCTGTTGATGCGCACGCCATCAACCAGCACCACGGTATGCGAGGAGTTGGTGCCACGCAGGAACAGCGAGCTCTGCTTGCCCAGGCCACCGGCATTGGTCAGGTTGATGCCGGCGCGGCCCTGCAGCAGTTCCTGCAGCGAGGTGGCCTGGCTGGATTCGATCTGCGCACGGTCGATCACCTGCGCAGGCGCAATGCTGTCCTGCAGGGCGATCGGCGTGCGGGTGGCGGTGACCAGCACCTGATCGAGGTCGGCGGCGCGATCTTCGGCCAGGGCCAGCGCAGGAAGAGCGGCCAGCACGGCCAGGGACAGCATTCGGGACTGCAGCTTCATCGGGGGGACTCCAGGTGCCGCGCACGCCCGCGCAGCGAAGGGGAGGAGTCACAACAGGCAGGCACGCGCCGATGCCGCGGCCATCGCCACAGACATCCAGCGCCATGCCCACCGCATCGCGACCTGAGGCTTCCGGGCCGGTCTCCGGGCTCGCCGCCGGGTGGCCCGAGGCCACCGTCCAGGCGCCTTCCCATGCCTGCGGCACAGTGGCGGGTTGCCTGGAACTGACGTGCTTACCGTTGCGGGGGCAGCGCCGGCATGGCGTGTTGTCACGCGTCACCGGCTTCCCGTTTCAACCTGCCGGCAGGGCCGCAGGTCACCTGGAAGTGCGCGCAGTCTACGGCATCGCGGCCGGCCGGTAGCGTCGAACCTGCTCGGCTGATCAGGTGCGGATGTGCCTGCACGGTGCAGCAGACCTGCGCCAGCGCCTAGAATGCAGCTCGAATTATCGTGGTGCCGTTGCCGATGTCCGTCTGTTTTCCGCTGTTCCCGCGCCGCCCTGACTGGGCACGCGCATGATCCTCGACCTGGTCCGCCATGCCGGCAACGGTCGTGATGAGTTCCTCGATGGCCGCAGCGATCCGCCGCAGCTGGCCCGCCTGCCGCAGGAGCTGGTCGATGCCTATGCCGGGCAGTCGTGGGAACGGGTGATCAGTTCGCCGCGCCTGCGCTCGCTGCATACGGCGATGGCACTGGCCACACCGCGCGCGCTGGACGTGGAGGCGGACGAGGAGTGGGAAGAGCTGGATTTCGGCGACTGGGATGGCCAATCGCTGTTCGACCTGCCGGAAGACGCATTGGCCGCCTTCCACGCGGATCCGCACGCGTTTCCGCCGCCGCATGGCGAGAGCTGGGGCCATTTCGAACGGCGCATCGCACGCGCGCTGGATCGACTGCTGGACGACGACGACCCGGCGCCGACGGTAGTGGTCAGCCACGGTGGTCCGCTGCGCATGGTGCTGTCGCAGGTATGTGGCCTGCCGATGTCGTTGTGCTGGGCGTTGCGCATCGACCACGGCACGCGCCTGCGCGTGTGGGTCGAGCGCGGTGAAGCCGGGCTGGTGGGTGAGCTGCTGGAGCTGCAGCAGCCCTGAGCGCGCTCGCCGGGCATGGCCCGGCGCTACCGATCAATCCTCGTCGGTGCTTTCGGCCGCGCCTTCTTCGCCGTCGTCCTCGGCGCCGAAGCGCTGCTCATGCACCGGGCCTGATGCCGGGCCTGCCGCCTTCAGCGGATGCACGGCGATACGTGCTTCGTAGTCCTGCACCAGCGCGGTGCGCTGCGGTTCGCTCAGTTCCTGCCAGTGGCAATCCAGCAGCGCACCTTCCAGCGAATACAGCAGGTTGAGGCTGGGCTTGAAGCCGGCACGCTTGACCTTGACGAAGGCGCCGACGGCACCGATGGCGACCAGATCCTCGCGGCTGCGCAGGCCTACCTGGCGCAGCCACGCCGCACTCTTCGGGCCGATGTTGCGCAGCTTGACCGCGCTCACTTCAACGCCCCGACGAACACGTGGGCGATGGCTTCCAGACCGGCCTGGTCTTCAGCATCGAAGCGGCTGACGATGGGGCTGTCGATATCGAACACGCCGATCAGCTCCTCACCCCGGACCAATGGCACCACCAGCTCCGAGCGCGATGCGGCATCGCAGGCGATATGGCCGGGGAAGGCCTCCACGTCTTCGATGCGCTGGGTCACGCGCTGGCTGGCGGCCGCACCGCACACGCCCTTGTCCAGCGGAATGCGTACGCAGGCCGGCAGGCCCTGGAACGGACCGACCACCAGTTCCTTGCCGTCATACAGGTAGAAACCCACCCAGTTCAGGTCGGGCAGGGCGTGGTAGACCAGAGCAGCGAGGTTGGCCGCATTGGCGATGCGGTCGGACTCGCCGTAGACCAGGCCACGGGCCTGTTCCAGCAGCTGGGCGTATTGTTCCGGCTTGCTGCCGGTGAGCGAGGCGTTGGCGAACATGGCCGCAGTCTAGCAAGCGTGCCGGGCCAGCGATAATGCAGGCTCTGTTGCCCTGCTGGAGCCTGTGATGTCCCTGCCTGCCACGTTGCCGACGGCCCTGTTCGTCACCGGCACCGATACCGAGATCGGCAAGACCGGCGCCAGTACCGCGCTGCTGCATGCGCTGCGCCGGCGCGGCCTGCGCGCGGTCGGCATGAAGCCAGTGGCCAGCGGCAGCCACGATCTGGGGCAGGGCCTGCGCAACGACGACGCGCTGGCACTGCAGGTCGCCAGCCTGCCGGTGCCGGACTATACCGATCTGAACCCCTACGCATTGCGCCAGCCGTTGGCGCCGGAGCTGGCGGCGGCAGAAGATGGCGTGCGCATCGAACTGTCCCCGATCGTGGCGGCCTTCGAACGCCTGCGCGCACAGGCCGACGTGGTAGTGGTCGAAGGCGTGGGCGGCTGGCTGGCGCCGCTGTCGGCGCAGCTGGACCAGCTTGATCTGGTGCGAGCGCTGCGGCTGCCAGTGGTGCTGGTGGTCGGCCTGCGCTTGGGCTGCGTCAACCACGCGCGCCTGACCACACAATCGCTACAGGCCAGCGGCGTGGACTGCCTGGGCTGGATCGGCAACCACATCGATCCGTCGATGCAGCGCCAGGACGAGAATTTCGCGACCCTGCAGCAGCGCCTGCCGATGCCCTGCTGGGGACGGCTGCCGCATCTGCCGGAAGCCGGTGGCGAAGCGCTGAGCACGTACCTGCACGACGCCCAAGGGTAGTGCCGGCCGCTGGCCGGCAACTGCGAGGTAATCAAACGCGTGCAATTGCCGGCCAGCGGCCGGCACTACCGTGTTGCCGCCACCAGCTCCCGCGCGATCACACCCAACCGTTCCACCGCACCGATGAAGCGCGCGTCCAGGGTCTGGCAACACGACAACCGCAGGCAATGCCGGTACCGCGCGCCACGCGAATACACCTGGCCCGGCATGAACACGATGTCCTCTGCCAGTGCGCGCTCGAACAGTTCACGGGTGTCCACGCCCGGCAGCTCCAGCCACAACAGGAATCCTCCCTGCGGCTCGGTGGCGCAGGTGCCGGCCGGGAAATGTTCGGCGACCAGTTGCCGCAGGCGACCGACCTGCTCGCGGTACAACCGGCGCATGCGATGCAGGTGGTGCTCGTAGCTGCCTGCTTCCAGGTAAGCGGCCACCGCATCACCGAGCAGCTGCGGTTCGCCGCCGGTGGACTGGAATTTGAGCAGCGCGATGCGCTCGGCGAAGCGTCCGCCATCAAGCCAGCCGATCCGGTAGTCCGGTGCCAGCGTCTTCGAAAAGCCACCGACCACCATCACCCAACCATCGCGGTCGAACGCCTTCAGCAAGGGCGCCGGCGGCTCGCAGAACTGCAGTTCGGCGTACACCGCATCTTCGATCAGCGGCAGCTGGCGTGCGTTGACCAGCTCGGCCAAGCGTTGCTTGTCGGCGATCGGCATCGTACAGCCCAGAGGGTTGTGTACGGTCGGCATCACCACCAGCGCCGCCAGCGGTGTGTGCTCCAGCAGTGCTTCCAGCGCATCCACGTCCAGGCCGCGCTGCGGATGGGTGGGCAGTTCGATCGGCTGCAGGCCGAGGGTGGTCAGCAAGGGGTACAGGTTGAAGTACGAGGGCGCCTCGATGCCGACGGCATCACCGGCCTGGGTGACCGCGCGCAGGGCCAGCTGCAGTGCCTCCATCGCGCCATGGGTCAGCAGCAGGCGCTCGGCATGGGTATGCAGGCCCAGCCGGGGCCCACGCCGCACGATCTGCGCCAGCAGGCGTTGCGAACCGTTGGGGCGCGCATAGGTTTCCACGGTCTGCTGGCCATGGCGCAGTACCTGCGCGGTGTGCCGGGCCAGCTGCGCGCCCGGGTAGAACTGTCGTCCGCGCGGGCCGGCAAAGGCCAGGTCGACCACGCCGGGGCGGCGCTGTGCTTCCAGCACGCGGGCCATCAGCACCTGCTGCAGCGGCGCAGTGGGTGCTGACGGTGCATCGCGCAGCGATCGCTGCGGTGCCGACAGCCGCGGCGCGACTTCGAAGCCGGCCTTCGGCCGCGGAATGACCAGTCCGGCGTCTTCCAGCTGACGATAGGCCGCAATCACGGTGTTCAGGCTGAGCTGGCGCTGCGAAGCCATCTGCCGCAGCGACGGCAACCGGCTGCCGACCGGCAGGCGCCCGCCGTGGATGGCTTCAGCCAGCTCGTCCGACAGCCGCTGGTAGCGGGGTGGGATCATCGTGGTGGTGTCTTCTGTATCCATCGACTCGACCCGCATCTGGTTCTGTACCCATGATGCCGACGAGCCTAGCATGTCGTTGTCGGCCGGGCCTGATCGGGGCCGGGTCGATACTTCCCAAGCGCACGGCCCTGTGGCCGTGCGTCTTTTTTTGTTGTGTGTAGAGCCGAGCCCATGCTCGGCTGCTCTTTCGCCAACAGCAGCCGAGCATGGGCTCGGCTCTACAGAAGAGGGGTGTCACCGCATCGGCACCAGCGCCGGATCGCGGCGGTACAACGCCGGGAACTGCTTGCCCAGCGCGGCCAGCTTGGGCGCGTCGTAGTAGCGGATGTACGCGGCCTGCGGGTAGTTGCTCATGTAGTTCTGGTGGTAGCTCTCGGCCGGGTAGAAGCGCTGGCCACTGCCCACCTGGGTAACGATCGGCGCGCGGTAGCTGCCGGCCTGGCCGAGCTGGCCGATGTAGGCGCGGCTTGCTGCCTGCTGGCGCGTGTCATCGACGAAGATCGCCGAGCGGTACTGGCTGCCATGATCGGGCCCCTGCCGGTTGAGCTGGGTCGGGTCGTGCACCACCGCGAAGAACACCTGCATCAGCTGTCCATAGCTGACCTGGCGCGGGTCGTAGTCCACCTTCACCGCTTCGGCGTGGCCGGTGCGGCCACCGCTGACGCGCTCATAGCGGGCATCGGTGGCACTGCCTCCGATGTAACCGGACACCGCGTTGCTCACGCCTTTGACGTGCTGGAACACGCCCTGCACGCCCCAGAAACACCCGCCGGCAAAGACCACGCTGGCATGGCTGGCGTCATCGCGGAACGCCGCGTCGCCGCTGGGCGCAGGCAACGCCTGCACCTGCGCCGTGGGCTCGGCTGCTGCGGCCACCGCGCCGTGGTCCACCAGCAGCACACCCGCGATCAGCGCGGTGGCAACCAGGCCGGCGACGCCGGCGGCAATGCCCTGTTCGAAGGAGAGTTTCATCGTGTGCTCCCGGTTCAACCGAAGGTGAAGGCGTAGGCCTGCACGCCTGCGTCGAGGAATTCGATCTCGAAACGATGCGGACCGATCGTGCCGCGTTGGCGGATCAGCTGGTACAGACGGTGTTCGCTCACGGTGCCGGTGCCATCGGCAGCCACGTCGGCGCCGGCATCGGCCGCTGGCAGTGGCTTGCCATCAAGCAGCACGCGGAAGCGCACCGGCGTTCCGTCCTCGCCCGGTGCCAGCACCAGATGCAGGTCGCGGGCATGGAACTGGAAGGCGATGCGCCCGCCGGCCTGCTGCAGCTGTGCCGCTTCATCGTTGACCCGCCACTGCCCGGACAGGCCCCATTGGTTCAGCGCCAGGGTGGATGGCAGCGTGTAGCCGAATACTGCGTCGACGCGCTGCCCGCCCGGCGAGGCGAACTGCTCGGCACGTGCGTGGCCCAGGTAGGTTTCCGGCGAACGCAGGTTGCCCATGTCGGCCTGCGTGGCTACGCCCTGCAGGTCGGCCGCAGCGGGGTCCGCAGGCGGTGGCAGGTCGGTCTGCCCGGCTTCCACCAGCAGACGGCGGATCACCTGTTCGGAGTGCGCGTAGTTGCCCTCGCCGAACTGGTGGCCGCGGATGTTGCCCTGCGCGTCGATGAAGTAGTGCGCCGGCCAGTAGCGGTTGTTGAACGCGCGCCAGATCGAATACTGGTTATCGAGTGCGACCGGGTACTCGACCTTCAGCTGCTGCACCGCCTTCATCACGTTGCGCGGGTCGCGCTCGAACGCGAACTCCGGCGTATGCACGCCGACCACCACCAGGCCATGGTCGCGGTAGCGCTGCGCCCACTCGTGCACGAATGGCATCGCGCGCAGGCAGTTGATGCAGGAGTAGGTCCAGAAATCGATCAGCACCACCTTGCCGCGCAGCTGCTCGGCACTCAGCGGTGGGCTGTTGAGCCAGCCAGTGGCGCCGCCCAGCGAAGGCAGTGTGCCTTCCACTGGCAGCGGCGCGCCTGCCTGCCCGGCCGCCATCATCATCATCGGCGGTGCTGCTGCTGGTTGCGCGTCGGGCACGGCATCCAGCAGGCCCTGTTCGATGCGTGCGGTACTGACCGCGGACAGACGGGTCAGCAGGCCGGTGTCCCAGCCCAGGCCGATCGCCACTACCGCCAGCAGCGCGGCCACGCCCAGTACCCGACGCACCACATTGCCCAGGCCGAGCCGGGCCTGCAGCGCCCGGAACACGCGGCCACCCACCCACACCGCCAGCGCCAGCGCGGTGACTGCGCCCAGCGCGTAGGCCAGCAGCAGCGAACTGGTGCCGACGCTGGCGCCGTTCAGGGCGGCACCGGTCAGCACCAGGCCGAGAATCGGGCCGGCGCAGGGCGCCCACAGCAGGCCGGTGGCGATGCCGATCAGCAGGGAGGTCCAGGCGCCGCCACGGCCGGCCGCATCCGCGGCGTCGGCACGCGCGCTCAGGCGCGCACCGATGCGCTGGAACGGCGCCAGCAGATGGTCGGCCAGTGTCGGCCACAGCAGCGCGATGGCGAACACGGCCATCAGCACCAGCGCCACCCAGCGGCCGATCTGGTTGGCCTGCGCCACCCACTGGCTGCCGACCGCGGCCAGGCTGGCAACCACGGTGAAGGTCAGCGCCATGCCCAGCAGCAGCGGCAGGGTGCTGCGCAGGAAAGGACGATCGGCGCGTGCGAACACGAACGGCAGCACCGGCAGGATGCACGGGCTGAGCAGGGTCAGCACGCCCCCGAGATAGGCAAGCAGCAACAGCAGCATCATCACGCTCCCGAAGTAGGGGAAGAACCCAGCGGCACGCGCCAGTCGCCGGCGGCGTCCTGTTGTGCAGCCCCGGGAATGAACGCCATCGCGGCGCCGTTCATGCAGTAGCGCAGTCCGGTCGGGCGCGGGCCGTCGTTGAACACGTGGCCGAGGTGGCCGCCACAACGACGGCAATGTGCTTCCACCCGCAACATGCCGAAGGTGGTGTCACGGTCCTCGCCGATGGCGTTGTGCAGCGGCGCCCAGAAGCTGGGCCAGCCGGTGTGGCTCTCGAACTTGGTGGACGACGAGAACAGCGGCAACGCGCAGCCGGCGCAGGCGAACGTACCCTGCCGGTGTTCCTTGTTCAGCGGGCTGCTCCAGGGGTGTTCGGTGGCCTGCTGGCGCAGCACGGCATACTGCGCCGGGCTCAGCAGCCGACGCCACTCGGCATCGCTGCGGGCCACCTCGAACTGTCGCGAAGGCCGTGCCTCGGCAGCGGCGGGGGCAGCGCGGCTGCACGCGCCCAGGCCCAGCAGGCCGGCGGCGGTGACAGCACCGCCCAGGCCCAGCAGATGGCGGCGGGTGAGGGACATGGTGGACTCCGGGAAGGGGCGACGGGGTCATGCTGCGCCCCCTCCGGTCAACGAATCCTCACGCAGGATTCAATTTTTCGTGAGGTATCCACGCCGCTCCCGCGCCACAATGCGGGCAGCCTCCCCACTGGCCCGAACCTGCCGATGTCCGCCAAACGTGTCCTGATCGTTGAAGACGATGCCCATATCGCCGACCTGCTGCGCATGCACCTCGGTGATGAGGGCTATGAAGTCGCGCACGCCGCCAGCGGCGATGCCGGCCTGCGCCTGATCGAACAGGAAGGCCCGTGGGATGCACTGGTGCTGGACGTGATGCTGCCGGGCGTGGATGGCCTGCAGGTCTGCCAGCGTGCACGCGCGATGGCGCGCTATGTGCCGATCATCATCATCAGTGCGCGCGGCAGCGAAACCCAGCGCATCGTCGGCCTGGAACTGGGTGCGGACGACTACCTGGCCAAGCCGTTCTCGATGCCGGAGCTGGTGGCACGCGTGCGTGCACTGCTGCGCCGCGCTGAAGCCATGGCACAGAACGCGCGCATCGATGCCGGGGCGATCGAACTCGGTGGGCTGCGCCTGGACCCGGTCGCGCGGACTGCCGCCGTCGATGGCAATGCACTGGAACTGACACCGCGTGAGTTCGAACTGCTGCTGTTCTTTGCCCGCCACCCGGACCAGGTGTTTGCGCGGATGGAACTGCTCAACCAGGTCTGGGGCTACCAGCACGATGGTTACGAGCACACGGTCAACACCCACATCAACCGCCTGCGCAGCAAGATCGAAACCGACCCGGGCAACCCACGGCGTCTGCTGACCGTATGGGGGCGCGGCTACAAGCTGGTCGACCCGGCCGGGGCGGCAGCATGATCAAGCCGAACCTGTGGCAGAAACTGGCGCTGGTGATGTCGGCGCTGATGCTGACGTGCTGCATGGCGCTGCTGGCCTGGCAGATGCGCACCAATACCCGCCATGAGCAGGAAGTGGTGCAGCGCCTGTCGCTGGGCTTGGCCGAGCACATCGCCCAGCGCAGTGAGCTGATGGACACCAGCGGCATGCGCGATGCGGCGGTGCGCGCCTTGTTCGGCCAGCTGATGGCGGTCAACCCCAGTGTCGAGGTGTACCTGCTGGACGACCAGGGCCGCATCCTCGGCCACGATGCGCCCAGCGGCCATCTGATGCGCAGCCAGGTGGACGTGGCACCGCTGCGGCGCCTGCTGTCCGGCGCGGCGCTGCCGATCCTCGGTGACGATCCGCGCAGCACGGATGGTCGCAAGGTGTTCAGTGTGGCGCCGCTGGTGGTGCAGGGGCGGCAGGCCGGCTACGTGTACGTGGTGCTGGTGGGCGAACACCGGCAGATGCTGGCCGATGACCTGGCCGCTGGCAGCCAATGGCACACCACCCTGTGGTCGGTGCTGTTGATAGGCGGGCTGGGCTTGCTTGCCGGCCTGGTGGCCTTCTACTGGGTGACCCGGCCGCTGCGCCAGGTCACCCGGCGCATACAGGCCTTCGACATCGACGCACCGACGCCGCTGCCCGCACCGGTACCGCTGCGCGCGGGCGAGCGCGATGAGCTGAAGATCCTCGAACATGCCCATGCACAGATGGCACAACGGCTGGGCGAACAGTGGCAGCAGCTGCGCCAGCAGGACCTGCAGCGCCGCGAACTGGTGGCCAACATCTCGCACGACCTGCGTACGCCGTTGTCCTCGCTGCACGGTTACCTGGAAACGCTTGCGCTGAAGGAAGCCACGCTGTCGCCGCAGGAGCGCCGTCGCTATCTCGGTATCGCACTGGCGCAGAGTGCCAAGGTCGGCCGTCTTGCCCGCGCACTGTTCGAACTGGCACGGCTGGAACACGGCGAAGTGCGGCTGGAGTGGGAGGTGTTCGCGCTGCCGGAACTGCTGCAGGACGTGCTGCAGAAATTCGAACTGGCCGCGCAGGCACGCGGGCAGCGCCTGCATGCTGAGTTCCCGCCGGGCCTGCCGCTGGTACGCGCCGATCTCGGTCTTGTGGAGCGCGTGCTGACCAACCTGCTCGACAACGCGCTGCGACATGCGCCGGACGGTGGCCGCGTGCAGGTGCAGCTGTCGGCGCTGCCCGACAGTGTGCAGGTGGCGGTACAGGACGATGGCCCCGGGGTGCCGCCAGCGCTGCGTGGGCAACTGTTCCAGGCGCCGGCGGCACTGGGGGCACGGCGTGGCGAAAACGGCGGGCTCGGCCTGCTGATCGTGCAGCGCATCGTGCAGTTGCATGGTCGTCGTATCGAGCTGCGCGAAAGCGAACAGGGCGCGCTGTTCGTGTTCGCCTTGCCACGCGCGGATGCGGAGACGAACTAGACGTCTTCTGCCGGTGGCGCGACACCGCTTTCCATCGGCAGCAGCAGCAGGATGCAGGCACCACCGAGCGCCGAATCGGCCACTTCCACGTGGCCGCGATGCTTGTCCGCCACCACCTGCACCAGCGCCAGCCCCAGCCCGAAACCCGGGCTGGCCTGGTCCAGCCGCACGTAGGGCTGCAATACCTGGCTGCGCAGTTCGACGGCGATGCCGGGGCCGTCGTCCTCCACCTGCAGGCACAGCCATCCCTCGTTGAGCGTGCTGACGATGCGGATCTGCCGGCGCGCATAGCGCAGCGCGTTGCCCAGCAGGTTGCGCAGCGCCAGTTCCAGCATGTGCCGGTTGACGTTGACCAGCCCTGCCGGTGACAGGTCCAGCTGCACCGGTATCGTCAATGGCGCGAACTGGTCGACCACCCCGCGTACCAGTGCGGCCAGTTGCAGGCGCTGACGGGTGAGCTGATGGCAGCGCCCGAGTGCCGCATATTCAACGCCGGCGTCGGTCAGGTGCTGCAGCCGGTCCACATCGATGCGCAGCCCGGACAGTGCATCGCGCTGGGCGTCATCCAGTCCGGTTTCTTCCAGGTCTGCAAGGCCGAAGCGCATCCGTGCCAGCGGCGTGCGTACTTCGTGCGCCACCGCCTGGGCCAGCACGCGCTGGCTTTCCAGCAGCAACTGCAGCTGTTCGGCCATGTGGTTGAACGCCTTGGCCAACGGCCGCACCAGCGCGGTACCGGCGCGCGGCGCACGGCTGTCGAGCTGGCCATCGCGCATCCGTCGCGCGGTCTGCGCCAGCTGCGAGACATCGCGCCACAGCCGGTAGACCATCACATACATCGGCAACGCCACCGCCACCATCAGGATCAGCAGGATGATGGCCACGCCGGAGGCTTCGCTGTCCTGCCAGCCTTCCTCGGGCAGGGCCTGGTCCAACGGTCCCAGGATCAGCGCACTGCTGCTGTTGCCGACGCGCTGCAGGCTGCGCATGCTGTCCAGCTCGATCTGCACGTGTCCGTTGAGCAAGCCCTTGCGCTGTTTCGCCGGCAGTATCGCGGCAGCCTCGGTCAGCGGCATCAGCTGCAGCGGATAGGCGAAATCGCTGTCCAGCTGTTGTGCCAGGGCTGGCCACTGCGCCGGCGGCGTTTCGGCGAAGCGATGTTGCAGCATCGCATGTGGGCCGCGCATTTCCGCCTGCAGGCTGGCCTCGGTGCGATCTTCCAGCAGGGCATCCCAGGCCCACAACCCGGCGACGATCAGCAGAAGGTGGACGACCAGGAAGCCGATGCCGTAGCGCAGGAAGTGGAAGGCGTGGCCACGCATGGCCGAAGATGGGTGCTTCATCCCCATGCCGATCGGCTGAACAGGTAACCACGGCCGCGCACGGTCTTGATCCGCTCGGGCTGTTCCGGGTTGTCGCCCAGCTTGCGCCGCAGGCGCGAGATGCGCGCATCGATCGAGCGGTCCAGGCCATCGAAGGCGATGCCGCGCAGGCCGCGCAGCAGCGCATCGCGGTCGAGGATCTGGCCCGCGTTGCCGGCCAGCAGGAACAGCAGGTCGAATTCGGCGGTGGTCAGTTCCAGCAGGCGGCCCTGCAGGTGCACGTTGCGGGTGGACGGATCGATGCTCAGTTCACCGAAACGCAGCGCTTCATCGCGTGGCTCGACCCGACGGTGGCGGCGCAGATGGGCGCGCAGCCGGGCCAGCAGCACCCGCGGTTCGATCGGCTTGCCGATGTAGTCGTCGGCGCCCAGTTCCAGCCCCAGCACCTGGTCGATGTTGTCGGTACGGGCGCTCAGCACGCAGATGATCCCGTCATAGTGGGGCCGGATCTGCCGACACACTTCGAAACCATCCTGGCCCGGCAGGCCGATGTCGAGCAGGACCAGCGCCGGCTTTTCGCTGAGGATCCGGGCGATCGCGCGCTGGCCGCAGCGCTCATGGGCGACCTGGTAACCGTGGCGCTGCAGGTAGTCGCTGACCATCGTGCCCAGCCGAGCGTCGTCTTCAACCAGTACGATATCCAGCATTTACAAGGCCTCCGGGGCGCTTCCGTACCGCCGTGGCACGAGCGCGGCGATGCTATCCCAGCTGTCGGGCCGCCCGGGTCCTGGGGGCGGGCGCCATTCAGCCGGGGTTGCTGGCGCACGGGCCGGGCCTCAGGCCGGGCAATGACTTGGCTGCAGGGTAGCAATCCGGTTGTTACAAAACGTTACGCAAGGCGCGCCTGCGGTGACGGTCGCTGACAGCGCTACGACTGACGTGGCGCGCGGCGGGGCGGAGCATGGCAGCTCTCCCCATCCGCGTGCCGCCCTCATGCCGTCCGCCTCCTGTCCCGTGCTTTCCCTTGATTGCCATTGCCATGGAGGCCAGCGATGAGCGGCGTGGTCGGGGCCTGGCTGCCGCCTGCCGACGACGAGCAGCTGCTGCAGCAGTTGGCGCCGATGCTGCGGGCGCTGCAGCAGCGCGGCCGCGGTCGCATCGGTTACTGGACCGATGCCGACGCAGGACTGGCCCTTGGTCATTGCCGCGCGCCGACTGACATGCCGTTGCAGCCGCTCAGTTCCAGCTGTGGGCGTTACGTGCTGTGCCTGGATGGCCGCATCTACAACAGGGCGGCGCTGCAGTCGCAGCTGCGCGATCTGCCGCGCAGCTGCACCGATGCACGCCTGCTGCTGCAGGCCATCGTCGAGTGGGGCGTGCAGCGTGCGCTGTCGCGCATCGAAGGCGCGTTTGCGTTCAGCGTCTGGGACCGCCATGCGCATGAACTCTGGCTGGCGCGCGACCCGGTCGGCGAACGGCCGTTGTATTACGGGTGGTATCAGGGCCAGTTCCTGTTCGCTTCGGAGTTGAAGGCGCTGCAGGCCTTCGCCGGGTTCGCTCCCAGCATCGACCAGGATGCATTGAGCCTGCTGCTGCGCCATGACTATGTGCCTGCGCCGCATACCATCTATCGCGGCATCCACAAGCTGGTGGCCGGAGCGATGCTGCGCGTGGACCTCAACGACCATGCCGCCGGCGGATCAACGCAGGCGACACAGGGAGGCCATCGCTACTGGTGCGCGCGCGATGCGATGCAATCAGCGCTGCAGGAGCCGTTGCAGCCGGCGCCCAGCCTGGAGCAGGCCACCGACCAGCTGGAGGTGGTGCTGCAGCAGGCGATCGCCGCGCGCATGCATTCACCGGTGGCCTGCGGTGCGTTCCTGTCCGGCGGTACCGATTCGTCGCTGGTGGTGGCGATGATGCAGGCGCAATCGGCGTTGCCGGTCGAAGCATGGACGGTGGGTTTCGATGACCCTGGTCACGACGAGAGCGACTGGGCCTCGCAGGTCGCCCGCCATCTGGGCGTGCATCACCACCTGCACAGGATGGACAGCCGGCAGGGCCTGGATCTGCTGCAGCGCTTGCCGCAGGTCTGGTGCGAACCGTTCGCCGATGCCTCGCAGCTGCCCACCTTGCTGGCCAGCGAGCTGCTCGGCGCGCGCAAGCCGGTGGCGTTGACCGGCGACGGCGGCGATGAACTGTTCTTCGGCCACCCAAGCTACGGCCGCGCGTTGCGCAATGCGCGCCTGTGCGGTGGCCTGCCGGACTGGGTGCGTGATCTCGCGCGGCGTGGCAGCAGCCGCTTGAACGTGGAGCGGGGGCGGCTTGGCGGTTGGCGGGCACTGGTGGCCGAAGTGGCGGCCAACGATGTGGAGGGGCATTACCTGCAGCGCGTCACCCGCTGGCGGCAGCCGACCCAGGTGGTGTTGGGCGCACGCGAGCCGGCGACGATCTTCCAGCAGCAGGACACCGCACTGCCGGCAGAAGCACGCATCCAGCTGCTGGATTTCCGCATGGATCTGGCCGAAGGCATCCTTGCCAAGGTCGACCGTGCAGGCATGGCGGCCGGCGTGGAAACGCGCTCGCCGCTGCTGGACATGGAGGTGGTGCGCCTGGCCTGGCGCCTGCCGCAGCACCTGAAATACCACGACGGTGAGCACAAGCGGATCCTCAAGCATCTGCTGTCGCGCTATCTGCCCGCACCGCTGGTCTATCGTCCCAAGCGCGGTTTCGGCCCGCCGATGGCGCGCTGGCTGGCCGGCCCACTGCGCGACTGGGCGGAAGCACTGCTCGATCCGCAACTGCTGCGCAATCAGGGCTGCTTCGATGCGGTGCGCGTGCGCGCGATCTGGGAGGCGTTCCTGCGCGGCGAGCGCAAATGGCATACGCACCTGTGGAACGTGTTGATGTTCCAGGCGTGGTACCAGCACTGGCACGGCAACCGCGGGCGCTGAGTATTCCTTGCGCGACGAACTCATTCTGCGCGGCGCAGGGCGGAGGCCCTTGCGNNCACGCAAGGGCCTCCGCCCTGCATGGGGAGATCTTCGGTGGCCTCGGGAAAAGCAGCGATCTGCGCGCCTGGGCCCCGCAAGCCGAGCGTCGTCGTGGCCGGTAAGGGTTTGGACAAAGTAAAGGAGGAGGGGGCGGCCGCAGGCCGGCGCCGGGGGACATTTGTCCAAACCCTTACCGGACACGGCGAGGCCCATCCGGTCGCGGCTGATCCAGGCGAAGAAGCCTGCCTGGCGGAGGCGAAAAAAAAGACCCGGCAGAGGGAGGGATCTGCCGGGTCCGGATTGCATGGGGGGAGGGACCCATGCAATGAGCGTGGGCGTCGCGCCAGTGGCTGTTGCCAGTCGCATCCGCCGTGCATTTGTATTGATGCAATGCAGCATACGCCGATCATGCGGCATTGCAACAAAAAATATGAAGGCGCCGTTTCCGGCGCCTGGATTCCTTTCAGATCAGTGGGTTGATCAGGCGGCAGGACCGCGGTAGCGGCAGCCCGAGGTGCAGGTTTCGTGCACCGTGATCTCGCTCAGTGCCGGCAGGATGGGCTTGAGCTCGTTCCAGATCCACACCGCCAGATTCTCGCTGGTCGGGTTCTCCAGACCGGGGATGTCATTGAGGTAGTGGTGGTCCAGGCGGTCGTAGATCGGCTGGAAAGCCGCCTTCACATCGCCGAAATCCATGATCCAGCCGGTCTGCGCACCCGGCTCGCCCTCCACCTTCAGTTCCACCCGGAAGGAGTGGCCGTGCAGGCGCGCGCATTTGTGCCCCGGCGGCACGTTGGGGAGGCGGTGCGCCGCCTCGAGCATGAAGACTTTGAAGATTTCCATGTCGCGATTGTACGCCGCAGGCGCCCGATCAGCCCGGTCCAGCGTTGTCCTTTCGTGAAGAAATTCTTTCCATCCGGATGAAGAGATGATAGTTTCTCTTATATCCGTATGAAGAGATGTTATTGGCCGTAGCCCGGCCAGGCATGGATTACTGCGGAACTTACCTCGTCCTTCCACTACCTCCCCCACATCGTCATGCCCCAGCACACCCTGCTCGTGGCGGCCCTGGCCGTCGCTCTGGCCGCGCCTTTGTCTGCCGCCGCCGAAACCACCGCCGACGCCAGCGGCGAAGCCAGTACCCTGGCTGCCGTGCGCGTCACCGGTTCCAACATCAAGCGCGCCGATACCGAAGCCTCCAACCCCGTGCAGGTGATCGGCCGCCAGCAGCTGGAACAGACCGGCAAGGCCACCGTGGCCGATGTGCTGCGCTCGATCTCGGCCAACACCGGCAACGCCAGCAACGAGACCACCAACAACGGTTGGGCATCGGGCTCGGCCGGCATCGGTCTGCGCGGCCTCTCGCAGAAGAACACGCTGGTGCTGCTCAACGGCCGTCGCCTGGCCAACTACGGCTTCCCGGCCGGCGGCCTGTCGGACACCTTCGTCGATCTCAACGCGCTGCCGCTGGTGGCCGTCGAACGCATCGAAGTGCTCAAGGACGGTGCATCCGCGGTGTACGGCAGCGATGCAGTGGCCGGCGTGGTCAACATCATCACCCGGCAGAACTTCGAAGGCGCCGAGATCGGCGGCAGCTTCGGTGGCGCCGACCAGGGCGGCCTGCACGAGCAGAACCTGAAGTTCGTCGGCGGTCTGGGCGACATCGACAAGGATGGCTACAACATCCTCTTCAGCCTGCAGGCCTACAACCGCGAGCGACTGGACCAGGACGAGCGCAACCTGACCAAGAGCGGCATCTACAGCGACCAGCCCGGCGGTCGCTGGAACGGCTGGTCGGCCAAGGGCGCACGCTATCTGGTCAATGGCACCTCCGTGCCGATGCTCGATGCCAACGGCAACTGCCCCACCGGCACCACCCGCGTGGCCAGCGCGCCGATCGACGGTCTGGCCGGTGATACCTGCGGCTTCAACCAGGCCCCGTTCACCACCCTGATTCCCTCGACCAAGCGCTACCAGGCCTACGCCAACGGCACCTTCCGCCTTGGCGACAACGTCGAAGCGTTCGGCGAAGTGCTGTACAGCCAGATCAAGAGCGCTGCGTGGTTCGGCAGCAGCCCGTTCTTCACCCTGGAAAGCGGTCGCTTCGCACTGAACGCGCAGACCGGCCTGGCCGAGCCGGTGTCGTCCAACCTGCCGGCCAGCAATCCGTACAACCCGTACGGCCGCGCGATTCCGATCGAATACACCTTCTTCGACCTCGGCGGCACCATCAAGACCAACCGCTCCACCGCCTATCGCGGTGTGTTCGGGCTGCGTGGCAACACCGAGAAGTGGGACTGGGAAGTGGCCGCATTCGGCGCGCGCAGCAGCGAGCGCGAAACTGTCTCCGGCGGCTTCGCCAACCGCTGGGCGCTGGCCAACGCACTGGCGACCGGCAGCTACAACCTGCTGAATCCGGCGGCGACGCCGCAGTCGGTGCGCGATTCGATCAACATCGCCACCCTGCGTCCGGCCGAGTCGGTGCTGCAGGGCATCGATGCGAAGATCTCCGGCAGCCTCGGCCACACCTGGGCCGGCGACATCGGCTTCGCCGCCGGTGCCGAATGGCGCCGAGAGAAGCTCGATTCGAACAACCCGTGGCAGATCGACGCCGGCCTGCAGGTGCGCCCGGCGATTGCCGAAGTGCACGGCGAGCGCAAGGTCAGCGCCGCCTATGCCGAGGTCAACGTGCCGCTGGCATCGACCCTGGAGCTGTCCGCCGCCGCCCGCGCCGATCATTACGATGATTTCGGCGACGCGTTCTCGCCCAAGCTCGGCCTGCGCTGGCAGCCGCTGGATTTCCTGCTGGTGCGTGCGTCCGCGTCGAAGGGCTTCCGTGCGCCGTCGTTGTCGGAGAACTCCAACAGCACCAGCATCGCCTACGGCAGCGTGGTCGACCCACGTGATCCGGACGTGCCGGGCTCGCGGCAGAACCCGACCTTCTTCACCGTCGGCAACAACGACCTGAAGCCGGAGCGTACCAAGAGCGTGAACTTCGGCGTGGTGCTGTCGCCGTGGGCGAACACCAACCTGAGCATCGACTACTACCGCATCCAGCTGGACAACCTGGTGGGTACCAACAACACCCAGACCCTGGTCAACGACAACGTCGCCGGTGCCGTGCAGCGCGATGAGCGTGGCAAGCTGCAGGCGGTCTACAACCGCTACCAGAACCTGAGCGAGCTGAAGACTTCGGGCATCGACGTCGAGCTGCGCCAGCGCATCCCGACCACCGCCTTCGGTGACTTCACCGTGACCTCGGCCTACACCCACGTGCGCGACTACCGGCGCCCGACCGTGGTCGGTGGCCCGTTGGTGGACTATGCCGGCAGCAACCTCGGCGCCACCCTGCCGAAGAACAAGGCCACCACCACCCTCGACTGGAAGTACAGCGACTACACCGCTGCGGTGACCTGGTACTACACCAGTGGCTACGACCAGAAGGCCAGCACCGCCGCCGCCGCGGTGCAGAGCCGCGTCGATGCCTACAACCAGTTCGATCTGTACCTGGGCTACACCGGCATCGAGAACCTGACCGTGTATGCCAAGGTGCAGAACCTGGGTGACAAGACGCCGCCGTACGACGCTTCGTTCCCGGGCATCCGTGCGCCGTACGACTTCAGCCAGTACGACCTGCGTGGCCGCTACTTCACGCTGGGCTTCGATTACCGCTTCTGATCCACCCGCCGCGGCCGGCCACCCCGTGTGGCCGGCCGTGTTGCCATGTTTCTGGGGAGTCACCGTGTCCTTCCACCGCCGTGCTGTTTTCCCGCTGTTGCTTGCCGTCGCCACCGCCGTATCGCTGCCGTCTGCGGTGCATGCGCAGAGCGCCTATTTCTTCCCGAAGACCACCGATGCAGCGGCATTCGATACCGCCATTCCCACGCCGGAGCAGTTCCTCGGCTATCCGATCGGCAGCCGTTACACCCGCCACGACCAGCTGGTGGCTTACTTCCAGGAGCTGGCCAAGCACTCGGACAGGATCAGCGTGCGCGAGATCGGTCGCAGCTATGAGGGCCGCCCGCTGCTGATTGCCACGGTCACCGCTGCCGGCAACCACGCGCGGCTGGAACAGATCCGTCAGCAGCACGCGACCCTGGTCGATCCGGCACAGCCGCGCAGCGCTGCCGGTGACAGTCCGGTGGTGGTGTGGCTGGGCTACAGCGTGCACGGCAACGAGACCTCCAGCGGCGAAGCGGCGATGCTGACCGCGTACTACCTGGTGGCCAACCGCAGCGCGGAAACGCAGCAGTGGCTGCAGCAGGCGGTGGTGCTGTTCGATCCGGCGCAGAATCCCGATGGCCGCGACCGCGCCGCCAACTGGCACAACGCCTGGGCGTCAGATCCGGCCTCGGCCGATCCGGCCGACAAGGAGCACGTAGAACCGTTCCCGCAGGGCCGCACCAACCACTACTTCACCGATCTCAACCGCGATTGGCTGGCGCTGACCCAGCAGGATTCGCGGCCCAAGGTGGCGCAGTTCCACCAGTGGTACCCGAACGTGCAGATCGACTTCCACGAGATGGGCAAGGACAGCACGTACTACTTCGAGCCATCGCCGAAGAGCATGCATAGTCCGTTGATCCCGGCGGCATCGTACGAGTTCAACAAGACCCTGGCCAAGTACCACGCCCAGGCGCTCGATGCGCTGGGTTCGCTGTACTACACCGGTGAGAACTTCGACAATTTCTCGCCCGTGTACGGCTCGACCTATCCGGACTTCCACGGCGCGGTCGGTGTCACCGTCGAACAGGCCAGCTCGCGTGGTCGCGTGCAGGAATCGGTGAATGGCCTGCTGACGTTCCCGTTCACCATCCGCAACCAGGTTGCCACCGGCCTGGGCACGGTGCGCGGTGCGGTGACCGAGCGCAGCGCCCTGTTCGATCTGCAGAAGCAGTTCTTCCAGAGCGCGCTGAAGCAGGCCGCGCAGCAGCCGGTGAAGAGCTTCGTGTTCGGCGACGCGCATGATCCGGCATTGACCCGACGCCTGCTGGAACTGCTGTTGCTGCACAGGATTGAAGTGCATGCGCTGGATCGCGCCGTCACCGTGGATGGCCAGCGTTTCGAAGCGGGCAGCGCCTACGTGGTGCCGGTGCAGCAGGCGCAGTTCCGGCTGGTCCATTCGATCTTCGCCGAGACCCCGCCGATCAAGGGCGACGTGTTCTACGGCAGTACCAGCTATGCGATCGCCCCGGCCTACGGCGTGGCCTCTGCCGGCAGCCGCACCCGCATCGACGGCGGCGCCCGCGTGCTCGAGGTTCCCGAAGTACAGGGCGGGGTGATTGGTGGTGAAGCGGGCTTCGCCTACGTGATCGACTGGCGCGACTACAACGCGGGCCGCGCACTGGCCGGTCTGCAGGCCAAGGGCTTGTCCACGCGTGCCACCTTCCAGCCGTTCACCGCCAGCACCGCACAGGGTGACGTGGCCTTTGCCGGTGGCAGCATCGTGGTACCGGTGGCCGGGCAGCCACTGCAGGGCGCGGCGCTGCAGGAAGCGGTCGCCGCCGCAGCGCGGGCAGCCGGCGTGCAGGTGCATGCGCTGTCCAGTGGCCGCAGCCGCGATGGCATCGACCTTGGCAGTGACGGCGTCAAGGCACTACGCAAGCCAGCAGTGGCGCTGGTGATGGGCGAGGGCGTGGCCGCCACCGAAATCGGTTCGGCCTGGTTCCTGCTCGACCAGCAGCTGCGCCTGCCGGCCAGCAAGCTGGACCCCCAGCAGCTGGGCAAGGTATCGCTGGACCGCTACACCACGATCGTGCTCTCCGGCGGCACCTACACGGGGATCGACGCAACCGCGGTAGCGGCATTGAAGCGCTGGATCCAGGCCGGTGGGTCACTGGTGACCTATGGCAGCGCTTCAAAGTGGGCGATCGAACAGAAGCTCGCCGAGGGCGAGAAGCTGGGCAAGGAAGAGGACGCGGGAGACACCGCGCGCCGCGCCTTCGGCGACCAGCGCGATATCGCCGCCATCGAGCGTGTCAGCGGCAACATCCTCAGTGCCGACGTCGACCCCAGTCATCCTTTGGCATTCGGCGTGCCGCGCCGGCAACTGGCGATCAACAAGGAGAACACGGTCATCCTGCAGCCGAGCGCGAACGGGTTTTCCACGGTGGTACGGATCGACGACACGCCACGGGTGAACGGGTATCTGTCCGAGCGCAACCGCAGTCGCGTGGCTGGCAGCGCGTGGCTGCTGGTGTCGGCGCAGGGGCAGGGCAACGTGATCCTGTTTGCGGATGATCCGGCGCATCGCAAGTACTGGCATGGCACGGACCGGTTGCTGATCAATGCGATCTTCTTTGGGAATCTGGTGAATCCGAGTAAAGCGCGGGGTTGAGGCATTACGCGCCGAACTGACGCTGGGATTGGGAGGACGGATGGGCCGCGCAGGACACGCCGCAAGTACGTCCCTGTAGGCTCGTAGGCGCCATCCATGGCGCCTGCGGTCCTGCGCGGCCCATCCGTCCTCCCCAGACAGTTTCCTGCGGGCGCGGATGCAGCAAACCCAAGGCGGGAGCAAGGGCAAAATCAAAAGCAAAAGCTGGAATTCCGGCTTTTGTCTTTGAATTTGAATTTGAATTTGAATTTGATCCTTCTTCTCCCGGCTACCCGGCGGGACAAGAAGGCGCTGGAAATGTCTGAAGCGATGGGGAGCGAGGTCGGCGCAAAACCGCAGGCGCCATGGATGGCGCCTACGAGCCCCCATGGATGGGTTTACGGCGTGTTTTGCGCCGACCTCGCTCCCCAGCGCCCACACGAAACCCACCGCCAGCTCTCAAACCACCCGGCAGCCAGCAACAAAAAAGGGACGACGCGTTAGCGTCGTCCCCCGATAAGCAGCCCCCGCGCAGCGGGCGACGCCATCCCTGTCAGCTGGGATCAGCTGGCGCGACCGCCGCCGCCACCCTGGCCGCGGCCACGGCCGCCACCCGTATTGGCACCGCCGCCGCGACGCTGGCCCTGACCGGCACCTGCGCCCGCGCGCTGCTGGCCGTTGCCAGCGCCCTCGCGGCGTCCACCGCCGGCCTTCTTCGGGCCTGCATGTGCATGACGCGGCGCATCGCCGTGCGGACGGCGGGCGTGGGTCTTGCGCGGCACGCGCTCGCCGGTATCGGCCTCGGCCTTGCCCGGTGCACTGTTGCCCCAGCGGATCGGCGTCTGCAGCTCGAAGCCCGGCACATCGCGGATGTCCATGTCGCGGCCCAGCAGGCGCACGATCGCGCGCAGCAGCTTCACTTCATCCTGCGCAACCAGCGAAATCGCTTCACCGGTAGCACCGTTGCGGCCGGTACGGCCAATGCGGTGCACGTAGTCTTCGGCCACCATCGGCAGATCGAAGTTGATCACCTTCGGCAGCTCGTTGATGTCGATACCGCGCGCGGCGATGTCGGTGGCCACCAGCACGGTGACACGGCCGGCCTTGAAGTCGCCGAGCGCGCGCAGGCGCTGGCCCTGGCTCTTGTTGCCGTGGATCGCCGCGGTCTTGATGCCGGACTTTTCCAGGAACGCGGCCAGCTTGTCGCTGCCGTGCTTGGTGCGGGCAAACACCAGGGTCTGCTCGCGGCTGTCCTGTGCCAACAGGTGCAGCAGCAGGTCGCGCTTGCGGCTGGCATCGACCGGATGCACCTTGTGGGTGATGGTCTCGGCCACGGTGTTCTTCGGCGTCACCTGGATCTGTTCCGGGTTGCGCATGAACTCCAGCGCCAACTGGCGGATGTTGTCCTCGAAAGTGGCCGAGAACAGCAGGGTCTGGCGGTTCTGCTTGGGCAGCTTGGCCAGGATGCGCTTGATCGAGGGCAGGAAGCCCATGTCCAGCATGCGGTCGGCTTCGTCCAGCACCAGCAGTTCAATGCCGGACAGGTCGATGCTGCGACGCTCCAGGTGGTCGATCAGGCGGCCCGGGCAGGCCACCAGCAGGTCCACGCCGCGACGCAGGATGTCGAGCTGGTTGCCCATGCCGACGCCGCCGTAGATGCAGGCGCTGGGGATGCGCAGGTACTTGCTGTAACCGCGCAGGCTGTCATGCACCTGGGTGGCCAGTTCGCGGGTCGGTGCCAGGATCAGCGCGCGCGGCTTGCGCGGGCCGGTACGCACTTCCTGCGAAGCGGTGCCCAGGTGCTGCAGCAGCGGCAGGCCGAACGCGGCGGTCTTGCCGGTGCCGGTCTGTGCGCCGGCCAGCAGATCGCGACCTGCCAGCACCAGCGGGATCGCCTGCTGCTGGATCGGGGTCGGGGTTTCGTAACCCTGCTCGGCGAGCGCACGCAGCAGGAAGGGCGCAAGGCCCAGGGATTCAAAAGACATCGAGATTGCTCCAAGTACAGTTAACGCCTGTCCGAACGGACAGACGGGGGCAGATCAAACTGATCGGCTGACTCGGAGCGTTCCCGTGAACCGCGCTGCGAGAATTGGGTGCAGCCAACGCGAAGCGCAGGCTGGAATGCGTGACGAACGGCGTCGGAGTGGGGGCGGGCGATGGGGCGGACCCCTGTCGCCGGCGATCCCGGAGGGAAACGGACGGCCGCTGCAGACCCGCATAGTCTAGCGGAAGGATGAGACCTCACGCAAAACAGGCTGTTCAGGTTGGGGTTTCCGGCAGGGCTGCGCCCTGCACCTGCCGAGGCCAAGGCAATGACAACGGCAACGGCAACGGCAACGGCAACGGCAAAAGCCGGGTTCCTGTGGGATGGCGGGGTGGGTCCGGTTGCGGGGGACGCCGCAAGTACGTCCCTGTAGGCTTGGCCGCGGCATCCATGCCGCGGACNNCCCACCCCGCCTTCGACAGATCTCCGCAATCTGTCGGAATGGCATGGCCTGCGCTTGGTGGGTGTCGACCTTGGTCGACACGGTAGATCCACGCCATGCGTGGATGTTCTACGTTCACTTGTCGAAATATTTGATTTCGATGGAGATTCATCCACGCATGGCGTGGATCTAATGGCCACCGGGAAACTGTCGAAGGCGGGGCGGTGTCGGATTGCGGGGTGTCCGCGGCATGGATGCCGCGGACAAGCCCCCATGGATGGGTTCACGGCGTGTCCTGCAGGCCCACACCGCCCCGCCCAACCCACAGAAAACCCAGAGCCGGCTGTGGCCGTTGCTCCGGCTGTGGCTTGGAAGGCCTCTGCAGGTGCAGGGCGCAGCCCTGCCTGAAACCCCCCACTACGGTAGGGTGAGGCGATGCCGCGCTGCAGCTTGGCTGCACCGGATATTTGATTACACTTGAAACTTGTTTGCCCACGACTCCGGACACCCACCATGAAGCTTGGTTCCTTGAAGGAAGGCGGCCGCGACGGCACCCTCATCGTCGTCTCGCGTGACCTGCGCCACGGCGTGCGCGCCACCGGCATCGCCGCCACCCTGCAGTTGGCCCTGGAGGACTGGAGCCATCTGGCTCCGCGCCTGAACGCGCTGTATGACTCGCTCAATGCCGGTGACGCCGATGGCGTGTTCGACCTGGACCCGCAGGCCCTGGCCGCGCCGATGCCGCGTGCCTATGAATTCGTCGATGGCAGCGCCTACCTGCCGCACGTCGAGCGCGTCCGTCGCGCCCGCGGCGCCGAGGTGCCGGAGAGCTTCTACAGCGATCCGCTGATGTACCAGGCCACCAGTGCCGGTTTCTACGGGCCGCGCGATGCGGTCAAGGTGGTCAGCGAGGACTACGGCATCGATCTGGAAGCGGAAATCGTGGTCATCACCGACGACGTGCCGATGGCGGCCACGCCGGAGCAGGCCGCCGGCCACATCCAACTGGTCGGTCTGGTCAACGACGTCTCGCTGCGCAACCTGATTCCGGGCGAGCTGGCCAAGGGCTTCGGCTTCCTGCAGTCCAAGCCGCGCTCGGCGTTGTCGCCGGTGTTCGTCACCCCCGATGAGCTGGGCGCTGCCTGGCAGGACAGCAAGGTGCACCTGCCGCTGCTGACCCACATCAACGATAAGTGGTTCGGCGCGCCGGAAGCCGGTGTCGACATGCAGTTCAACTTCGCCCAGCTGGTCGCACACGCAGCGAAGACGCGTCCGCTCAGTGCCGGCACCATCGTCGGCTCGGGCACCATCGCCAACGAAGACACCAGCAAGGGCGCTTCCTGCTTCGCCGAGCAGCGCGTGGTGGAGACCCTGCGCGACGGCAAGCCGAGCACGCCGTTCATGTCCTTCGGCGACGTGGTCCGCATCGAAATGCTCGATGCCGCCGGCAACAGCATCTTCGGTGCGATCGAGCAGCGCATCGAACAGGCGGCCAAGCCCTGAGCATGGAGGCGGCGATGGAGATTCCGGTCGACGACGGCATCGTGCTGTACACCTACTGGCGATCCAGCGCCGCCTACCGCGTGCGCATCGGCCTGGCATTGAAAGGCCTGGCCTTCGAAGCACGACCGGTGCACCTGGTGCGCGAGGGCGGTGAGCAGCACCATGACGCCTACCGCGGGCTCAATCCGCAGCAGTTGGTGCCGACGCTGCTGCATGACGGGCACGTGCTGACCCAGTCGCTGGCGATCCTGGAGTATCTGGAAGAGCGCTTCCCGCAGGTGCCGCTGCTGCCGGCCGATGCCGCTGGCCGTGCACGGGTGCGGGCGCTGGCGCAACTGGTGGCCTGTGACATCCACCCGATCAACAACCTGCGGGTGATGCAGTACCTCGAGCGCGACCTGCAGTTGCCGGCCGATGCACGCACGCAATGGACGCTGCACTGGATGGCCGAAGGCTTCGCGGCGATGGAGGCGATGCTGGCAGCCAGTGGGGAGACAGGCACGTTCTGCCACGGTGACCGCCCGGGCCTGGCTGACATCTGCCTGCTGCCGCAGCTGTACAACGCGCACCGCTTCGGTCTGGATCTGGCGCCGTACCCGATCCTCCGCCGGATCGAGACCGCCTGCCAGCAGCTGGACGCATTCACCGGTGCACGCCCGGAAAACCAGATCGACGCCGCCTGACGTGCCGCTGTGCTCGCCGGGCATGGCCCGGCGCTACCGGTCTCCGGCGCGCGCGGAATCGGCCACCAGCAGCTGCCGCAGGTCATCGCGGAACAGCCTGTAGGCGTCCTCGCGCCGCGCTTCATCCTTCTGCCGCAGCACCCAGGCCGGATGCACCGTGGCGTAACCACGGGTGCCATCGTCCAGCACGTGCCAGCGGCCACGGTCGCGCATCAGGTTGAAGCCGCTGCCGAACAACGCGGTCGCTGCCGTGGCACCCAGGCAGACGATCACCTTCGGTTTCACCCGTGCGATCTCGCCCTGCAGCCACGGCCGGCAGGCGTGTACATGACGGCTCTCCGGGCGCTTGTGCAGGCGAAGCTGGCCGCGCCGTTCGTGGTGGAAGTGCTTCACCGCGTTGGTCAGGTACAGCGTGCTGCGTTCGATGCCCAGTTCCTGCAGCGCGCGGTCCAGCAACTTGCCGGCCGGTCCCGCAAAGGGGCGACCACTCAGGTCCTCGACATCACCGGGCTGTTCGCCCACCAGCATGATGCGTGCATCGGCACGACCTTCGCCGAACACGGTCTGGGTGGATGCCTCCCACAACGGACACTGCCGGCAGACGGCCGCTTGCTGGCGCAGTGCCTGCAGGCTGCCATCGTCCGCAGCGGCATCAGTGGCATCGTTCTGCCGCGCTGGAATACGTCGTTGCGGCGCCTGCGCCGGGCGATCGTGCATCTCCTGCACGCGGTTGGCCGCATCGCGCACAAGGCCAGGCAACAGCTGTGCTTCGGGAAGGTGCTTCCAGTACCGGGCGGGCATTTCCTGCTGCATCATCCGCGTGTTGAGCCGCGCCGGATTGAAGATGCTGGCGTAATAGGTCTGCCACAGCGTTTCGCGTGCGTCTTCGGCGGGGGCATCCTGGCGGGTGCCGCCATCGCCGAACCATAGCGCGCTGCCATCCCACTGCACGCTGCGCGTGGGCGTCAGGATCGCCCAGCGCATGCCGGCGAAACGGCGGGCGAAGAACGGTGCAACGCGGTCGACGATGTTGTGATCGGGCTCGAACCAGGCGATGAACGCGTCGGTCTCGCCGGGCACCTCGCGGAAGCGCACGAAGGCCTTCATCTTGTGCGTATCGCGGCGCACCGCCTGCGCCAGCGCCATCAAACGCAGCACATCAGCATCGGCAGGATTGGACAGCACCGTACGTTCGCCGTGGGCGATGCGCCACAGCAGGCGGTACAGCAACGGCAGGCGCTGCGGATCGCGATGGCACAGGCAGGTCGCGGCCAGTTCCACGAAGTCGCGCGGCACGTTCGGTGCGGTGGCACCGTCGGGCAACGGCGCCTGCTGCACCGCTGGCGCATCCAGCAGGGACGATTCTGACTCCACCAGCCAGTCCAGCTGTTCAGGGCGCACGCCGCGCAGCAACGCCTCCCGCGCCGCGTTGCGCCAGGCGTCCAGTGACCACGGCGGGTCCACCCGCAAAGACCAGCGTTGCATCTCAGACAGCGGGCGCGGCATCGAACAGCGAGCCCTGGCGCGGCGGTGGGGCCAGCTTCGCGCGCAGCGCCGTCGGATCATCGAGCGCGTTGCGGGGATGGTGGTCGGCCAGCTGCACGAACGGCAGCAGCTTGCTCATCGGTGCCTTCAGCCGGGCCAGGTCGGCCACGCGCAGGCGACCGTGGCGGCGTGCCATCAGCACGCGCTTGACGTTGCGCACGCCCAGCCCGGGCACCCGCAGCAGCAGCTCCTTCGGTGCAAGGTTCAGGTCCACCGGGAAGCGCTCCGGATGCCGTATCGCCCAGGCCATCTTCGGATCGATGTCCAGGTCCAGCATGCCGCCCTGGGTAGTGTCGGTGATCTCCTCCACGCCATAGCCGTAGAAACGCAGCAGCCAGTCGGCCTGGTACAGCCGGTGCTCGCGCTGCAGCGGGGGCGGTTGCAGCGGCAGCTGGCGGCTCGCATCGGGAATCGGGCTGAAGGCGGAGTAGTACACCCGGCGCATGCGGTAGTTGCCGTAGAGGCTGTCGGCGCTGGTCAGGATCTGCTGGTCACTGGCACCGTCGGCACCGACGATCATCTGCGTGCTCTGCCCGGCGGGTGCGAAGCGGGGAGGGCGAGGGCGTGCGCTGCGGGTGGATACCGGGGCGATCACCGCCGGCGCCTTGCGGGCCTCCTTGGCCTCTTCGATACGCCAGCGCAGCTCACCCATCGCGCCGCGGATCGATGTGCTGGTCTTTTCCGGGGCGAGGGTGGCCAGGCCCGCCTCGGTGGGCAGTTCAACGTTGATCGACAGGCGATCGGCGTAACGACCCGCAGCGGCCAGAAGCTCCGGCGATGCCTCGGGGATGGTCTTCAGGTGGATGTAGCCGGCGTACCGATGTTCCTCGCGCAGCCGTCGTGCCACTTCCACCATGCGTTCCATCGTGTAGTCCGCATTGCGGATGATGCCGCTGGAAAGAAACAGGCCTTCGATATAGTTGCGCTTGTAGAAGTCCAGGGTGAGCGTGACCACCTCGTCCACGCTGAAACGCGCGCGCTGCACGTTGCTGGACACCCGGTTCACGCAATAGGCGCAGTCGTACACGCAGAAGTTGGTCAGCAGGATCTTCAGCAGCGATACGCAGCGGCCATCGGGCGTGTAGCTGTGGCAGATACCCATGCCTTCGGTACTGCCGATGCCGCCGGAGGCGCGCGAATCGCGCTTGCCCGCGCCGCTGGACGCGCAGGACGCATCGTATTTTGCGGCGTCGGCAAGGATGGCCAGCTTGCGTATGGTTTCCATTGGAGGAACCTACGGACAAGAGGTCTCATTGGATGAGACCGCCCCTTAACCCTTCAGGATTCCGCCGGGCATGGCCCGGCGCTACCAGTGGCGGGCAGGTAGCGCCGGGCCATGCCCGGCGGGCGGGCCGTCAGAACCCGTGGGTAATGCTCGGCGCGCCGGCCGAGAAGTCCGCATAGGGATCATGCTCGCCGCTGCCGCCTTCGGACAGGCGGAACTTCAGCGCCAGCCCATCGCGTGAGTCGGCCGCACGCAGTGCCTCTTCCTGATCGATGGTGCCGTTCTTGGCCAGACGGAACAGGCACTGGTCGAAGCTCTCCATGCCTTCTTCCAGCGACGCCTCCATTGCTGCCTTGATCTCGTGCACCTGGCCGCGACGCAGCAGGTCGCGGATCATCGGCGTGTTGATCAGCACTTCGGTGGCCGGCAGGCGGCGCCCCTCCTTGTTCTTCACCAGGCGCTGGCTGACCACCGCACGCAGGTTCAGCGCCAGGTTCATCAGCACGTTCTTGTGCGCGCTTTCCGGGAAGAAGTTGAGGATGCGCTCGATGGTCTGGTCGGCGTTGTTGGAATGCAGGGTGGCCAGGCACAGGTGACCGGTTTCGGCGAAGGCGATCGCCGCCTCCATCGTTTCCGCATCCAGGATCTCGCCGATCAGGATCACGTCGGGTGCTTCACGCATCGCATTCTTCAGCGCGTCGTGGAAGGTGTGGGTATCGAGCCCGACCTCGCGCTGGTTCACGATCGACATCTTGTGCTTGTGCAGGTACTCGATCGGGTCCTCGATGGTGAGGATGTGACCGGTGGTGGTGCTGTTGCGGTGATCGATCATCGACGCCAGCGAGGTGGACTTGCCGGAGCCGGTGGACCCCACCACCAGCACCAGCCCGCGCGGAGTCATGATGACGTCCTTCAGCACCTGCGGCAGGTTGAGCTCTTCGATGCTCGGAATCCGGCTGCGGATGGCGCGGATGACCATGCCCACTTCACCGCGCTGCTTGAACACGTTGACGCGGAAACGCCCGGCATCGGCCAGGGCGATGGCCATGTTGAGCTCCAGCTCGCGCTCGAACTGGGGCACCTGGCCCTCGTCCATCAGCGAGTAGGCGATCTTCTTCACCATACCCGGCGGCAGGCCGGTATTGCCGAGCGGATACAGCTTGCCCTCGATCTTGATGTAGACCGGCGCGCCGGTGGTCAAGAACATGTCCGAAGCGTTCTTTTCGGTCATCAGCTTCAGGAAGTAGCCGATATCCATTGCGAATTTTCCCCAACGAAACTGCCGGTGCCCGTTGCAAGCACGGTACCGGCTTGACGACAATGGCCGCGAACCGACAACCGGTACGGCCTCCCCAATGAAACGACTTAGCTTCGCACGAATGCGCCACAGCCTGTATGTGATGGCGTTTGCATTCGCACTCTCTGCCCCCGCCTGGGCGCAGGACGGCGCGTTGGAACTGGCCCAGGCCCGGCAGGCGGTGGACAAAGCCACCCAGGCCGATGCCGACCAGTACGCCCCGGACCTGATCGGGCTGGCCCGTCAGGGACTGGAGCAGGCCCAGCGTGCCGCGGGCGACCGCCGCGAGCGCAAGAACGCACCGGCCCTGGCCCTGCGCGCTGCCGTTGACGCCGATCTGGCCCGCGCCCGCAGCGAGGAAGCCACGGCGACCGCACAGCTGCAGCTGCGCCGCAACGAGGTCAATCAGCTGCAACGCCAGTTGTCGACCGGGGAGGACCGCCGATGAAGGCCATCTCCGCCCTGACCCTGGCCACACTGCTGGCCCTGCCGACGCTGGCCCTGGCCGCGGACAACCCGATGGTCGGCCAGCTGAGCCAGCGCCTGCTGTCGATCCAGGCCAATCCGGACACCGCCGAGCTGGGCGCCTTCGAGCGCATGCAGGCGCAGCAGGCCATTGCGACCCTGGAGAAGGCCAAGCGCCGCGACCAGGAACTGGCTACCTATCTGGCCGAGCGCCGGGTCGAGATCGCCGAGACCGCCGTGCGGGCTGCGCTGGCCGCGCGCGAGGTGGACCGTCTGGAACGCACCCGCAGCGACCTGCTGATCGAAGCCAGCCGCCGCGATGCCGCCCGCGCCCGCCAGGAAGCCGAGCAGCTGCGCATGCAGGCGCAGATGCAGGCAGAAGAGGCCGAACGCCTGCGCCAGGCGGCCGAGGCCGAGACCCTGGCCCGCCAGGACGCCGAGAACGCCCTGACCAGCGTGGCCGGCAAGCAGCAGCAGCGCCTCAGCTCGGCCCAGCAGAACGCGGCCAAGCTGGCCCGTGAGGAAGCCGAGCTGGTGTCCGGGCAGAAGCTGCCGGGCTCCAGGTTCGATGGCCGCGGCGAGGTCTTCACCTTTGCCGGTGACGCCTACGCTGCCGGGGCCTCGAGCCTGTCCGGTGGCGCCCGCAACCAGGCCAAGGCCCTGGCCGAGTACGTGAACATCGGCAAGAAGGGCAGGATCCGCATCGAGGCCTATGACAGTGCCAATGGCGTCGGCCAGAAGCGCGCCGAGGCGCTGCGCGACGCGCTGGTCTCGGCCGGCGTCGCCAGCAGCCGGATCCAGGTCGCTGGCAAGAAGGCCGCTTCGACCCGGGCCCGCTCGGCCGAGGTCGTGATCGCCCCGTAATTACTTGATATCGTTTGTTTTTCGTTGTGTTGAGTATTCAGCCTGAACCCCGCCTCGGCGGGGTTCGGTCTTTTTGCCGCAGGGGCTTGAACCCGGTCCAGAGCAAGCGTAGGGTCAATTGTCCGGGACGCAATAACGCGGACCGGACGATGGGAGGGCCGGGCCGATGCAAGCAGGGCGCGAACCGCAGCAGATCGACGTGCGCAGGCCAGTGCCGCATGTCGTCGTGGGCACCCATGTGGGCATCGACCGGCACTCCTCCATGAACAACGCCCCGTGCCTTGCGGCCGGGGCGTTCGTGTATCTGTCGAAGGAGGTCCATCATGTTTGAAGATCAGCCCCAGAGCGAGATCGACGCCCGTCGCGCGCGCGATCCGGAGTTCCGGGCACTCCATGACCAGCACCGCAAGTTGAACAAGAAGTGCATGGATGCGGAGTTGGGTGTACTCCCGATCGATGATGTCACCCTGGGTCGAATGAAGCGCGAGAAGCTGCTGGCCAAGCAACGCCTTCTGCGAATGTATGAAACACCGCTCGCAACGTCGTCCCCCACGCATTGACGCACCCCTGTCGTGCCCGGAATGGCATGACCCGGCCATCGATGGCCCCGCCAGGCACTCCTGACCTGGCAACGCGGCGCCGCTGAACGCCGGCGTCGCGCCAAGGCACCACACGCGGTGGTGCCTTGGCCCTGCAGGCACGTCCCCCGATGCGGGCGGTACCGGTCTCCTCGTCGATCCGGGGCCGTCCGCATCCCTTTTTGGGCGGGCTGTCGCCTTGGCATCGAACCGGCCTGACTTTCGTCGCCATCCGTCGGATAATCATCGGTCCGGCCCTGCGTGGCGCGAACCGAAGTCCCCCGAATGCCTATCCATTCTTCCGTCCTCGAACTCATCGGCCAGACCCCGATCGTCAAGGCCCAGCGCCTGGATGCCGGCGTCTGCGAGCTCTACCTGAAGCTCGAAAGCGCCAACCCGGGCGGATCGATCAAGGATCGCATCGGCCTGTCGATGATCGAGGCGGCAGAAAAGCGCGGCGACCTGAAGCCCGGCGCCACCCTGGTCGAAGGCACCGCCGGCAACACCGGCCTGGGCCTGGCACTGGTGGCCCAGCAGAAGGGCTACAAGCTGATCCTGGTGGTCCCGGACAAGATGAGCCGGGAGAAGATCTTCAACCTGAAGGCGATGGGTGCCGAAGTGCGCCTGACCCGCTCGGACGTGGCCAAGGGCCACCCGGAGTACTACCAGGACCTGGCCAAGACCATCGCCGAGCAGACCCCGGGCGCGTACTTCATCAACCAGTTCGGCAACCCGGACAACCCGGCCGCACACGAATTCGGCACCGGCCCGGAGATCCTCGAGCAGATGGGCGGCGATCTGGATGCCATCGTGTTCGGCTGCGGCAGCTCCGGCACCATGACCGGCCTGTCGCGCGCCTTCGCCAAGCTGTCGCCGAAGACCGAGCTGGTGCTGGCCGACCCGGTCGGCTCGATCCTGGCCGAATACATCAACGACGGCGTGCTCAACGACAAGTCGGGCAGCTGGCTGGTGGAAGGCATCGGCGAGGACTTCCTGCCTTCGATCTCCGATTTCAGCCGCGTCACCAAGGCCTATGCCATCACCGACGCCGAGAGCTTCCACACTGCGCGCGAGCTGCTGGCCAGGGAGGGCATCCTTGGCGGCTCTTCCACCGGCACCCTGCTGGCGGCGGCGCTGAAGTACTGCAAGGAGCAGACCACGCCGAAGAAGGTGCTGGTGCTGGTGCCGGATACCGGCAACAAGTACCTGTCGAAGATGTACAACGACTACTGGATGCTGGACAACGGCTTCCTGCAGCGCCCGCAGCACGGTGATCTTCGCGACCTGATCCTGCGCCCGTATGGCCAGCGCGACACCGTGGTGATCGGCCCGAACGACCTGCTGACCACCGCCTACCAGCGCATGAAGCTGTACGACGTGTCGCAGCTGCCGGTGATGGATGGCGACCAGCTGGTCGGCATCGTCGACGAAAGCGACGTGCTGCTGCATGTCTATGGCGATGAAGCACGCTTCCGCGACCCGGTGGCCACCGCCATGGTCAGCAAGCTGGACCGCCTGGATGTGAAGTCGCCCATCGAGGCGCTGCTGCCGGTGTTCGACCGTGGCCAGGTGGCCATCGTGATGGATGGTGATGCCTTCCTCGGCCTGATCACCCGCATCGATCTGCTGAATTACCTGCGTCGGCGCGTTCAGTAAGGCGTTTATCGCCGCAGATCGCTGCTGAATTCCGGTTTATCCGCGTCAAAGCTCGTTAAGGCCGCGCTGATAGACTCCCGCTCCTTCGACGGCGCCGGTCATCGGCGCCAATCAGGAAACGACATGTCCAACGCTTCTTCCCCGGACCGCGCGCTGGCGCTGGCCACCCTGGCCATCCATGGCGGCCAGTCGCCCGACCCGAGCACCGGCGCGGTGATGCCGCCGATCTACGCCACCTCGACCTATGCGCAGTCCAGCCCGGGCGAGCACCAGGGCTTCGAGTACTCGCGCACGCACAATCCGACCCGCTTTGCCTACGAGCGTTGTGTGGCCTCGCTGGAAGGCGGCACCCGCGGCTTCGCCTTTGCGTCGGGCATGGCCGCCAGCTCGACGGTGATCGAACTGCTGGATGCCGGCAGCCACGTGGTGGCGATGGACGACATCTATGGCGGCAGCTTCCGCCTGTTCGAGCGCGTGCGCCGTCGCACCGCCGGGCTGGACTTCAGCTTTGTCGACCTGACTGATCTGGCGGCGTTCGAAGCGTCGATCACGTCGAAGACGAAGATGGTGTGGATCGAGACCCCCACCAACCCGATGCTGAAGATCGTCGATATCGCCGCGGTCGCCGCCATTGCCAAGCGCCATGGCCTGATCGTGGTGGTCGACAACACCTTCGCCTCGCCGATGCTGCAGCGTCCGCTGGAGCTGGGCGCGGACCTGGTGCTGCACTCGGCCACCAAGTACCTCAATGGCCACTCGGACATGGTCGGTGGCATGGTCGTGGTCGGTGACAACGCCGAACTGGCCGAGCAGATGGCCTTCCTGCAGAACTCGGTGGGTGGCGTGCAGGGCCCGTTCGACAGCTTCCTGGCCCTGCGTGGTCTGAAGACCCTGCCGCTGCGCATGAAGGCGCACTGCGCCAACGCGATGGCGCTGGCACAGTGGCTGGAAAAGCACCCGGCGGTGGAAAAGGTGATCTACCCGGGCCTGGCCTCGCACCCGCAGCATGCGCTGGCGGGCAAGCAGATGGCCGGCTACGGCGGCATCGTCTCGATCGTGCTGAAGGGTGGTTTCGAGGCCGCCAAGCGCTTCTGCGAGAAGACCGAACTGTTCACCCTGGCCGAGTCGCTGGGCGGGGTGGAAAGCCTGGTGAACCATCCGGCGGTGATGACACATGCTTCGATCCCGGTGGCACGCCGCGAGCAGCTGGGCATCAGCGATGCGCTGGTGCGGCTGAGCGTGGGTGTTGAGGATCTGGGGGATCTGCAGGTGGATCTGGAACGGGCGCTGGGTTGAGTCGCGCAATGGCAGCCAACGGCGGGAGCGACGGGAAAGTTCGGCCATTGAGCCGGCTGGTCCGCGCCCTGCGCGCTCGCGTGGGCGGACTGCGCCGCTGGTGGTTGGCGCGCGGGCTGGAACAGGCGCGCTTTACGGCGTTGCCTGTGGGCAACGGGCGGGACGCGGCCGGGGATGCGCTGGTATTTCCTCCGACGGATCCGGCCTTGGGCCCGGGTGTCAATCTCTACGGTTACATCCATGGTCAGTTCGGCTTGGGACAGACCGCGCGGATGTATGCCCGTGCGTTGCTGGATGAGGGGTATCCGGTCGCCGTCAACGATGCCGGAATCGACATCGCGCATGCCTGCAATGACCAGAGTCTGTCCGAACAGCTGGGCCGTGGTGCCCCGTATCCGTATACCCTGGCCTTCGTGAACCCGGATCGGTTTTCAGAAATCGCTCCACGCCTGCCGCAGGATGCCTACACCATCGGATTCTGGTTCTGGGAACTGGATATCGTGCCCAGCGCATGGATGCACACATTGCAGCAGGTCGACGAAGTCTGGGTGTCCACCAGTTTCGTCGAGGAAGCATTCAAGCGCGCGACCGACAAGCCGGTCATCCGCATTCCGCATCCGATCGTGCCGCAACCGGGCGCCGCTCTGCCACGATCGAGCTTCGGCCTGGACAGCGATGCATTCGTGTTCCTGTGCAGCTTCGACTTCAATTCGTCGATCCATCGCAAGAACCCTTGGGCCGTGCTGGCTGCGTTCCGCGCGGCATTCGACGGTGCGCCGGACAACGTGCAGTTGATGATGAAGTGCAGCAATGGGTTCCGTTACCCGCAGCTGCTGCGTGAACTCCTCAAGCAGGCCGCCGGTGATCGACGCATACTGGTGCGCGACCAGGTGCTTGACGATGACCAGTTGCATGCATTGCAGGAAACGGCCGATGCCTATGTTTCGCTGCATCGCGCCGAAGGATTGGGCCTGGGCCTGGCCGAAAGCATGGCCCGGGGCAAGCCGGTGATCGCCACGGCATGGTCGGGAAATCTCGACTTCATGAACGATGGCAACAGCTGCCTGGTGCCTTTCCGCAAAACGCCGATCGGGGCGGGGGAGTACCCCTTCGTCGACGGTGGCATGTGGGCCGAGGCTGACGTGCCTGCGGCGGCGGCGTGGATGGTCCGGCTCGTGCGTGAGCCCGGCCTGGCGCAGCGGATCGGTGCGCAGGCGCGCCGCGACATTCTGGAAACCATGAGCTTGCAGGCTGCCTCGACGGCGATGCAGGCACGATTGCAGTCTTTAGAACGACAAGAACGATGAACGCAAGAACCACTTCCGCCGGGCACGAGGATTCGACATGTTGGGTATGCTGAAAGCCCTGTGGTACTACCGTTACTTCATTTTCTCCTCGATCAAGAACGAGCTCAGGCTGCGCTTCATCCGCAGTCGGTTGGGTGCGTTGTGGATGATCATCCACCCGCTGATGCAGGTGCTGATCTTTGCCACGATCCTGTCCGAGGTGTTGTCCGCCAAGCTGCCGGGCATCAATGACAAGTACGGGTATGCGCTTTACCTGATGTCCGGCACGCTGTGCTGGACGTTGTTTTCCGAGACCATTGGCAAGTCGGTGAACCTGTTCGTCGACAGCGGCAACTTGATGAAGAAGATGTCGTTCCCGCGTATCTGCCTGCCTTTCATCGCCGGTGGAACGATGCTGGTGAACAACCTGTTGCTGCTGGTCGCCATTTTTGCCGTGTTTGCGGTGATGGGCCACATGCCCACCGCCGAAGTGCTGTGGCTGCCGGCGCTGATGCTGCTGACGCTGGGCTTCTCGATGTCGCTGGGTCTGCTGCTGGGCGTGCTCAATGTGTTCATGCGCGATATCGGCCAGGTTGTACCTGTGGTCCTGCAGGCGTTGTTCTGGCTTACCCCGATCGTCTACCACATCACCATCCTGCCCGAGCGCGTGCAGACGATCTTCCGACTCAACCCCTTGCTGCCCCTGGTGACCAGCTACCAGAACGTTCTGGTCTTCGACAAGCCGCCGGTCTGGGGCGATCTGATGTGGCTGATGGTTGCCACGCTGGTACTGGCTCTGGCCTCGCTGGTGATGTTCCGTCGTGCCAGCCCGGAAATGGTGGATGCGCTATGAGTGGTGAACTGAAGGTCGACAACGTTGGCAAGGCGTATCGCGTCTGGAGGAGCGAATGGCTCCGCGCGGCCAGCTGGTTCGGCGTGCCGACCCGGCCCAAGGAAGAGAACTGGGTGCTGCGCAACGTGTCTTTCACCATCGCGCCCGGTGAGGCCGTCGGCGTGATCGGACAGAATGGCGCTGGCAAGAGCACCCTGCTCAAGCTGATCACCGGCACCGCCCAGCCCACCGAGGGCGTGGTGACCCGCACCGGCCGGGTTGCTGCCATCCTCGAGCTGGGCATGGGTTTCAACCCGGATCTCACCGGGCGCCAGAACGCATTCCACTCCGCCGGGCTGATGGGATACTCGCAGGAGCAGATTCAAACGGCGATGCCGGAGATCGAAGCGTTCGCCGAGGTGGGCGAGTACTTCGACCAGCCGGTGCGCACCTATTCCAGTGGCATGCAGGTGCGCGTGGCGTTCGCTGTCGCCACCGCGTTTACGCCCGACCTGCTGATCGTCGATGAAGCCTTGTCCGTTGGTGACAGCTACTTCCAGCACAAGAGCTTCGACCGCATGCGCCGTTTCCGCCAGCAGGGCACGTCGATCATGCTGGTGTCGCACAGCCTCAGTGACGTCAAGGCACTGTGCGACCGTGCCATCCTGCTGGACAAGGGCCGGGTGCTGAAGGACGGTGAGCCGGACGAAGTCATCGACTTCTACAACGCGCTGATCGCCAAGAAGGAAAACGAGATGCTTTCGGTGGAGCAGCGCCGCAGCAAATCAGGCTGGGTGACCACCCGCAGCGGGACTGGCCAGGCACGCGTGGCGTCGCTTGAGCTGCTCGATCGCGAGACCGGCAAGGAGGTCAAGCTGGCAACGGTAGGCCAGAAGCTGCGCCTGCAGCTGCAAGCCGAGGTCGGTTCAGACCTGCCGAGCCTGGTGCTGGGTTTCATGATGCGCGACAAGCAGGGACAGATCATCTGGGGCAGCAACACCTGGCACACCGGTCAGGTCCAGCGCGACGTGCGCGTAGGTGAAAGGTTGGTCTACCACCTCGACTTCACCTGCACGCTGGGTCCAGGATCCTATTCGGTTTCGCCGGCACTGGTCAGTACCGAGACCCACATGGTCGACAACTTCGAGTGGGTGGACAACCTGCTGGTGTTCGAGGTGATGAATGCCGACAAGACCACCTTCATCGGATCAAACTGGCTTGACGCACACTTCAGTGTCGAGCGCGGCCACGCTCTGGCCAATGGCGCGCAGGCGGACTGACGGACAATCATGTCAAAGCTGATTTCATACGCGCAGAACTTCGAAGACGTGATGCTGTGGCGCGCGCTGTCGCACGTGCCAAACGGCTGTTATGTCGACGTCGGCGCACAGAGTCCGGATACCGATTCGGTCAGCCGCATGTTCTACGAACATGGGTGGCGCGGCGTGCATGTCGAACCCACTCCTCAGTACGCCAACCTTCTGCGCGAACGTCGGCCGGAGGAAGTGGTCCTGCAGGTCGCAGTCAGCGACCAGCCGGGCATCCTGCAGTTCTTCAACATCGCCGATACTGGCCTGAGCACCACCGATCCGCTCATCGCCGCCGAGCACCGTGATGCAGGGTTCAGCGTGTCCGACGTGCGCGTGCCGGCACTCACGCTCGATGCCGTGCTGGAGCAGGTGGTCGCAAGCGAAATCCACTGGTTGAAGGTCGATGTGGAGGGTGCCGAGGAACTGGTGCTGCGCGGCTGGCAGCATGATGACCGCCTGCCCTGGCTGGTCGTGGTGGAAAGCACCCGGCCATTGAGCTCCGAACAATCCCACCAGCAGTGGGAACCCATTCTGCTGGGCAAGGGCTATCGCTTCGTGTATTTCGATGGGCTGAACCGTTTCTATGCAAGCCCACAGCATCCCGAGCTGGATGCAGCATTCGAAAGCGGTCCGAACGTATTCGATGAATTCAGTCTCAGCTCCAGCTCGCAGTTCTGTTCGCAGCTCAACCTTGCATACCACGACCTGCAGATGGTTTCCGGCCAGCGCGAACAGGAGCTGGATGCCCGCATCCGTGCACTGGACGAGGAGCTGGAGAACGAACGGATACAGCTTGCCGAAGCCGCAGACCAGCATTCCAGGGCATTGGACAAGCTGCGCAGCGAGTATGACGGTGCGGTCCATGCAATGGCGGTGGCGCAGCAGACGCTGGTGGCCGAACATGAGCGTGAACGAACGCTGCTGGACAAGAAGGCCCTGGGCGAATTGCATGAGCTGATCGCACAGGTTGCGAAAGGCAAGCAGGAAGCCCATCGCTGGTGGCTCGCGCACGAACAGCTTCTTGCGCAGTTGAATACGATCGAGAGCAGCCGTTCCTGGCAGCTGACCCGGCCATTCCGTGCTGTGCGTCGCCGGCTGTCCGCGAGCGTTCTGGGCCGCATGAAGCGCGCGCTGCGCCCGTTGACGGTGCGCGCGCTGAAGTTCGCCATGGCAGCGCCCTGGTTGCGGCGAGTGGCCAAGCCGCTGGTGGCGCGTGTTCCCTTCCTCTACAACCGCCTGCAGAAGATCGCCATCCACGAGCAGTTGTTCGAGATTGAACGCGGGCACCTGGCAGCGATGGAAGGCAATGAGCACGATGTCACGGTCGTTCACCTGGACCGCCGCGCCTGGCGGGTGCTGGAAGACCTGAAGCGTTCAAGGAATGAAAGGGCCGTCCGATGAGAGTTCTGATCGACCTGCAGGGTGCACAGACCGAGAGCCGCTTCCGTGGCATCGGCCGCTATTCGACCTCACTGGCCGAAGCCATGGCCCGCAACGCTGGCGACCACGAAATATGGGTGGCGGTCAACGGTACCTTCCCCGATGGTATCGGCGAAATCCGGCAGGCCCTTGATGGCCTGGTGCCACAAGAACGCATCCGCCAGTTCGAGACCTTCAGTCGCGTCGGCTGGCCGAATGCGGGCAATGCGTGGCGCCGCAGTAGTTCCGAGTTGATGTGGGAAGCTTTCCTGGATGGGTTGCAGCCTGATTTTGTGCATGTCTCGAGTCTTTTCGAAGGCTCGCAGGGTGGCGCCGTGGGCTCGATCGGAAAGCTGCCGGGTGTGCAGGCTGCCACGGCGGTAACCCTCTACGATCTGATTCCGCTGCTCAACCCCGAGGTCTACCTGGCGTCGGATTGGGTGCGCTCCTGGTACATGGACAAAGTCGAGTCGCTCAAGCGCGCGGACCTGCTGTTGTCGATCTCCCAGCATGCCCGCCAGGAAGCCCTGCAGGCGCTGGACATCGATCCGGCGCGCGTGGTCAACATCTCCTCGGCCATCTCCCCGCACTTCGTGCCGATGGCCATCGGTGACCGCGAGCGGGCGATGCTGCACGAGCGCTTCAACCTGCGTGGACGCTACGTGATGTACAGCGGCGCGATGGAGCCGCGCAAGAATGCCGATGGCCTGCTGCGCGCCTTCGCGTTGATGGACCCGGCTGTGCGTGCATCGACCCAGCTGGTCATCGCTGGCAAGGTATCCGAGCACGACCGTCGCAACTTCGATGCCCTGGCTGGGCAGCTGGGGGTGGCCAACCAGGTGGTGTTCACCGGTTACATCACCGATGAGGAACTGATCGCGCTGTACAGCGCGACGGCGGCGTTCGTATTCCCGTCGCTGCACGAAGGGTTTGGTCTGCCGGCATTGGAGGCCATGGCCTGTGGCGCGCCGACCATCGGTTCGGGCACGACCAGTGTGCCGGAGGTCATCGGGCGCGAGGACGCGCTGTTCGATCCGAAGGAACCTGCGTCCATTGCCCGCTCCATGCAGCGGGTGCTGGAAGACACCTCGTTCGCTGACGAGCTGCGTGCTCATGCACCACGCCAGGCGGCATCGTTTTCATGGGACAACTCGGCCAAAGCGGCGTTGCAGGCGATGGAAGCCGTCGCCTCGCAACGATCTTCGCGTGATCGCCGTTGGATCACCTCGCGCCCCGCGCTAGACGCCAGCTATCGCACCCTGGTGCAGTCGGTGGGTAGGCTGGACGTTGGCTGTGAGCCCGAGCCGTTCGAGCTGCAGCAGGCGGCGGCGTTCATCTCTTCGGCCATGGCAACCAACGAAGCGCTTGCCCGGGGCGGTGAGCTGCCTGCCTCTCTGGCCTGGCGCGTGGAGGGGCCTTTCGACAGCAGCTACAGCCTTGCCCTGGTCAACCGCTGCCTGGCCGAAGCACTGGTCGAGCGTGGGCACCGCGTTGGCCTGCATTCCACCGAAGGCCCTGGCGATTTCGAGCCGTCGGCGGACTTCCTCGCGCGCAATCCCCGTGTGGCTGCGCTGCATGAAGCCGTGGTCGCCATGGCCGAGGACAAGGTGGATGTCACCAGCCGGTTGCTGTATCCGCCGAGGGTGGCCGACGCGCGTGCACGCATGAACCTTTTGCATGCCTACCCGTGGGAGGAGAGTGGCTTCCCGCAGGACTGGGTGGAGGAGTTCAACGACAGCCTGCAGGGCATTTCCTGCGTTTCACACCATGTCGAGAAAATCATGATCGACAACGGTGTGTCGGTACCGCTGGGCGTCTGCTGGAACGGCGTGGACCATTGGGAACAGGTCGTGGCGGATATGACCTATCCGGTTCCCGGCAACGGTTTCCGCTTCCTGCACGTTTCCTCATGCTTCCCGCGCAAGGGCGTGGATGCGATGCTGGTGGCCTATGGCAAGGCGTTCAGCGCCGATGATGACGTCTGCCTGGTCATCAAGACCTTCGCCAACCCGCACAATGAGGTGCACCGCTGGCTGGCGGATGCGCGCCGCGGCAATCCGCGCTATCCCGACGTGCACATCATCGAGGACGATGTCAGCGACGCCCAGCTCAAGCACCTGTACGCCGCCTGCGATGCACTGCTTGCGCCGAGCAGGGCCGAAGGCTTCGGCCTGCCGTTGGCCGAGGCGATGCTGGGCGGGCTGCCTGTGATCACCACCAACTGGGGCGGACAGCGGGACTTCTGCAATGACGATACCGCCTGGATGGTGGACTATCGGTTTGTGCAGGCGGCGACGCACTTCAACCTGCGCAATTCTGTCTGGGCCGAGCCTGATGTCGATGCGCTGGCCGCTGCAATGCGCGAGGTACGCAGCGCCGATCCGGCACGAATCCAGGCAAAGGTCGACGCGGCGCGCCGGTTGCTGCTGTCCCGCTTCAAGTGGTCCGATGCCGCTGAGCGCCTGGAACACGATGTACGTACCTTCGCTGCCCAGCCGACGCTGCCCGAGGCACGGATCGGTTGGGTCACCAGCTGGAACACCCGCTGCGGCGTTGCCAGCTACGCCAGCTACCTGGTGGAAAGTGGCGGTACTCCCGCCGCGATCCTGGCGGCCGAGGCCGAGGACCGCACCTTCAAGGATGGTCCGGAAGTGGTGCGCTGCTGGCGCCAGGGTGAAGGTGACATGCTGGAGCGCCTGGAGCAGCAGGTCGAGCGTTTGAAGCTGGACACGCTGATCATCCAGTTCCAATATGGCTTCTTCGATTTCCCGGCGTTTGCGGCGTTCCTGGATCGTCAGCAGGCGGCAGGACGCGTGATCATCCTGATGATGCATGCCACGGTCGACGCTGCGGAAAATCCGCGCAAGCGCCTGCGTGATCTGGCGCCCGTGCTGGCGCGCTGCGACCGGGTGCTGGTCCATTCGATCCATGACCTCAACCGGCTCAAGGACATCGGCGTCGAGCACAATACGGCAATGTTCCCGCACGGCATCCTGGAACCGGCCGAAACACCGGCCCGGCCAGTCGGAGCGCGCCTGCGCGTGGTGTCCTATGGCTTCTTCCTGCCGCACAAGGGCTTGCTGGAGCTGATCGACGCCGTCGCGCTGATGGCAGGGCAGGGCGTGGATGTCGAACTGGCCATGATCAATGCCGAGTATCCGGTCAGCGTCTCGCGTGACCAGATCGAGCAGGCTGCGGCCCGCGTGGTTCAGCATGGACTGCAATCGCGAGTGCGCATGGTCACGCGATTCCTGCGCGACCAGGAAAGCATGCAGGAGCTGGTCCAGGCCGATGTAGTGGTGTTCCCCTACCAGGGCACGGGCGAATCATCCAGTGCGGCCGTCCGCTACGGGCTTGCATCGGGCCGCCTGGTGGCGGTAACGCCGCTGGCCATCTTCGACAACGTCGGCGATGTCGTGCATCGGCTGCCAGGCACTTCACCCGCCGACCTGGCGGCCGGCCTCACGCAGCTGCTCCGTGCCAGCCGTGAAGACACTCCGGCCGTGGCCGAGGTACAGCACCGCGCCGCACAATGGCGGGCCGAACATCGGTATCCTGCGCTGGCCCGCCGCTTGGATTCCATGGCGCGCCAACTCGTGCGCAAGCGCCGGCAGGGCCCGGTTCCGAACATGTTCAATCATCTGGAAGAGAAGCAATGACGAAGAAAGCGATCATCACGGGCATCACCGGTCAGGACGGCGCATATCTCACCCAACTTCTGCTGGAGAAGGGCTACGAAGTGCACGGCACCTACCGTCGCACCAGTTCGGTCAACTTCTGGCGTCTGGATGAGCTGGGCGTGACCAACCACCCGAACCTGCACCTGGTCGAGTACGACCTGACCGATCTGGGCGCCTCGTTGGCGATGGTGCAGAAGATCCAGCCGGATGAGATCTACAACCTCGCTGCGCAGAGCTTTGTCGGCGTCAGCTTCGACCAGCCGAGCACCACCGCGCAGATCACCGGTGTGGGCGCGCTGAACCTGCTGGAAGCGATCCGCCTGGTCAACCCGAAGATTCGCTTTTACCAGGCGTCGACCTCGGAGATGTTCGGCAAGGTGCAGGCCGTGCCGCAGGTGGAGGACACCCCGTTCTACCCGCGCAGCCCGTACGGCGTGGCCAAGCTCTACGCGCACTGGATCACCGTGAACTACCGTGAGAGCTACAATATCTTCGGTTCCAGCGGAATCCTGTTCAACCACGAAAGCCCGCTGCGCGGCCGTGAGTTCGTGACCCGCAAGATCACCGACTCGGTGGCCAAGATCAAGCTGGGCCAGCTGGATGTGCTGGAACTGGGCAACCTCGACGCCAAGCGCGATTGGGGCTTTGCCAAGGAGTATGTGGAAGGCATGTGGCGCATGCTGCAGGTCGATCAGCCGGATACCTTCGTGCTCGCCACCAACCGCACCGAAACCGTGCGTGATTTCGTCAGCATGGCGTTCAAGGGTGCTGGCATCAATGTCGAGTTCAAGGGCCAGGACGTCGATGAAGTCGCCATCGATACCGCCAGCGGCAAGACCGTGATGCGTATCAATCCAAAGTTCCATCGCCCAGCCGAAGTCGACTTGCTGATCGGCAATCCGGAGAAGGCTGAGCGTATCCTCGGCTGGAAGCCGCAGACCTCGTTGGAGCAGCTGTGCCAGATGATGGTCGAGGCCGACCTGAAGAGGAACGAGCGTGGCTTCTCGTTCTGAGTTGTCGGGCCAGCGCGTGCTGGTCACCGGGGCGTCCGGGTTCACCGGTCGCTACGTGATCGAGCGCCTGCGGGTTGCCGGCTGCGAAGTGCACGACCTGAGTCCCGGCGATGCCGGGGCGCCGGTCAACCTGCTCGACCGCGCTGCCATCAAGCAGCGCATCGCCGAAGTACGGCCGCAGCGGGTGGTGCACCTGGCCGCAATCTCATTCGTCGCCCATGGCGACGCTGACGAGATCTACCGGGTCAACGTGGTGGGCACGCGCAACCTGCTGGAGGCACTGGCCTCGCTGGAGCAGATGCCGGCCAATGTGCTGCTGGCCAGCAGTGCAAATGTCTACGGCAATGCTTCCGGCGTACTGGATGAGCAGGCCCCCTTGTCGCCGCAGAACGATTACGCGGTCAGCAAGATGGCGATGGAGGCCATGGCTGCCCTGTGGGCCGATCGTCTGCCGCTGACCCTGGTGCGTCCGTTCAACTACACCGGAGTGGGCCAGGACGAGAAGTTCCTGATCCCGAAGATCGTGGCGCATTTCCGCCGCGGCGCCGATGTGATCGAACTGGGCAACACCGACGTTTCACGCGATTTCAACGACGTGCGCGGTGTTGCTGCTGCCTATGAAGGACTGCTGGCGATGGACGGCAGTGGCCAGACATACAACGTGTGTTCCGGCCAGGAGCATTCATTGCAGGAGGTCATTGAACGCATGCGCGGGATCTCCGGTCGCGATATCGAAGTGAAGGTCAATCCCGCATTCGTACGCGCCAACGAGGTCAAGTCGTTGCGCGGCGACAATGGCAAGCTGCTTGCCGCGGTGGGTCCACTGCCGGAATTTGATTTGAGCGAGACGCTTCGTTGGATTTACCAGGCCGGTACAACGGCCTGACAGAGGCCTGATCCACTTGCTGGGTCAGGCTTTTCAGGCAGGGGAGAGACGTTAGTGCATCATCTTTGGCAACTGATCGCGCCGGCGCTGGCGATGTGCCTGGCAATCATCGGTACGTCCACCCTGCTGGCGTCGCTGGGCAACCGCTGGAGCCAGCGCGTGAGGTCGATCGGGCCGGTGCAGTCGCTGCTGCTGGCGCTGGTGTGCGTGCTGGCGCTGCTGATGAACGCCAATGCCTGGTTGCCAGGCTATATCGTCTTCCCGGTGTTCCTGGTCACAGGCGTGGTTGGCATTGCAGTGGCGTTGCGCCGGGGCAGTGCCGATCCACTGGCGCATGCATCGATCTGGGCGTTCACGATCAGCGTGCTGGCCGGAACGCTGGTGGTCGCCTGCTGGGACCTGGCCTTCGCTACACGCCATCTGTGGATGCTTGAAGGCACCAACCATGATCTGGTGTTCTTCTACGGCGGTGCCAAATGGGCCATGCAGCATCCGCTGTCGGTTGACCAGGCGACCGTTGTGCGCGAGTGGTCGCTGGGGCAATGTGGCCAGGGCATGCAGTTCATCGGCAATGGCTGCGTCGTACAGCGCAATGGCGCGTACACCCTGCTGGCACTGGCATCCAGCTTCGTGCCTGACGCAGGTCCCAACCAGGTGCGGGCGATGATCGGCGGCGCCGCGCTGTTCCCGGTGATTGGCATGCTGCCATCGATGGCCGGCCGCTTCGGCGGTGGGCATCGGGTTCCGCGTGGCAGCGTGGTGGCGTTCCTGCTGGCGGTGCTGTGCATGGCGGGCACCGGCATGATGCTGTCGGTAATCAACGAGAACATCGGAACGGCGATGGCCGGCGCTGTGCTCATGATGATCGTGCTGTGGGCGCTCAGCCCGATGCCATCGCCGCTCGTGAAATGGATCATGCTGGGTGCGGCGGCGGGCTGCGTCGGCATTGTTTATGGCGAAGCAGCAGTCCACGCCTGCCTGGTGGTGGCCTTGGCGGTGGTGACCACGGCCCTGTGGATGCGTTCCTGGCGCGTGTTCCTGCTCGGCGGCGTGATGACAATGGTGGCCTGTGCCGTGGTGCTCAACCGGATGCTGCCCGAGCTCATCGCCTCCTATACGCAGGTCAGCGGCATCGTGGCGCAGTCCTCCTGGCCGAGCTGGTACATCCAGCAATCGTTCTGGGGCTGGTGGTTGGCTGCGCCGTTTGCCGGTCTGTTGATGACCGCACAGCCCGCGGTCAACCCCGAAGCGGTGATGCTGGGCCTGTTGCTGATGGCGGCCACGGGCTGGTTGTCGATCCGTGAACAGCGCTGGCGCTTCTTCGTCGGCTTGCTGGCCGCCAGCGGACTGCTGGTCATCTATGTGCAGAGCCACGGCTACCAGTATGGCGAGCACAAGCTGGTTCAGGTCCTTGGGCCCGCTTGGGGCGCCCTGCTGGCCTGGTTGCTGCTGCGGCATTCACGACGCCGGGGACGCATGGGTGGGGTCATTCTGCTCATGGCCATCCTGGCCGCGCTGTCGGCGGCCTATGCCGTGCGGTCCCGCGCGATCCTGGTCTCACACGTGCCGTCTGGAATTTCCCACACGCTGTCCGCAGCGCTCAGACTGCCGCAGGCAGGCGATGAGGTGATCATCGATGTTTCCGCGGTGGTCGGGCCTGATCAGTACGTGAAGCAGGACTTCGCCATCCTGGAGCTGCACCGCCGTGGTGCGCGTGCACGCATGGCCGACCGCGGCCGTGATCCGGTGGGCTACAGCGATGCGTTGTTCAACGACAGCCTGCGCCGTGCGGATTCGCCGGATTGGCTACTGGTGCTGAAGCACCCGGGTGCGGCGCCGGCGTTGCAGCTTGGCGCGGCGCCCGTGGTAGAGGATCCAACCTTCGCGCTTTACTCGCTGCAGTCAGGACAGCTGCCGCTGGCACAGGCGGGCAGGGGCTGGCATACCTGCGAGCAGGATCACTGCTGGACCCAGGGGCGCTTCAGCCTGGAAACCTTTGTGCCGAAGGACTGCGCCGGTGCCCGCCTGCAGGTCGACCTGAGGTTGCTGCACCCCCCTGGAGCGGGGCGGATCCAGGTAACGGTCAACGGCAGACAGGGCCCCACGCTGCAGAGCCTGGAGACCGGTCAGATCAGCCTGGACCTGCCGAAGGGTAGTTCCGTCATAACCCTGGTACCGGACTGGCAGATTGCGTCGCCGCAGTCGCTGGGCATTTCCGGCGACTCCCGCCCCCTGTTTGCTGACGTCTCGCGGGCGCGCATCAGCTGCAACGTGCCGGCCCGTCAGGCAGAATGACTGGCCCCTGGCAGCATCCATCGAACAGCGCCCAGCAATGACTGCGGCGCAAGAGGTCTTCCATGCAACTCCTTCTTGTCTTCGGACTCGTCCTTCTCGGTGCATGCGGCACGGTGCTGCTCAAAGTGGGGGCCGAACGCGTGACCTACGCCGACGGCCTGATGCCGATGCTGCTCTCGGCGGTCAAGAATGCCCCCCTGGTGAGTGGATTCATCCTGCAGATGATTCCGCTGGTGTCGTGGGTGGTACTGCTCAAGTTCATGCCGCTCACCAAGCTGCAGCCGATGATTGCTCTGACCTACGTGGTGACGCCGGTACTGGCCGTGCTGTTCCTGGGTGAGCAGGTGGGCCCGCTGCGCATGGCCGGCATCGGCCTGATCGTGCTGGGTGTGGTTCTGGTGAGCGCGAGCTGAGCATGAAGATCCTGATCGTTCTGACCTACTACACGCCCTATATGAGCGGCGTGACCGAGTTCGCGCGAATGTTGGCCGAAGACCTTGCCCATCGGCATGAGATCACCGTGCTGACTACCCAGCACGACGTGGCGCTGCCGGTGGAGGAAACGCTCAATGGCGTACGTGTGGTGCGCGCCCCGGTCTTCGCCCGCATGCACAAGGGCGTGCTGAGCTGGAAGTTCATCACTTGGTTCCGGCAGCTTGCCAAGCAGCACGATGTGGTGAACCTTCACATGCCGATGCTTGAATCCGGCGTGTTGGCGATGCTGGTTCCGCGTCGCAAGCTGGTGGTGAACTACCAGTGCGACATGGCCGTGGTGGGGGGGCTGCTGGATCGGCTGGCGGTCAATGTCACCCGCATATCCTGCTGGCTGGCTACTCGGCGCGCTCGCGACGTCGGTGTCCTCACCCATGACTACGCCAGTTCGTCGGCGTGGTTGTCCGGAATCCGCGACAAACAGCACGAGGTGCTGGCGCCGATGAAGGCAATGCCCTGGAGTGAAGTCCAGGCCCCCACGGACGACGTGTTCCGCTTCGGCTTCGTCGGGCGATTCGTGGTCGAGAAAGGCCTGCCCGTGCTGCTGGACGCATTCGCCCAGGTCCATGCCCAACATGGCGATCGTGTTCGCTTGGTACTGGTTGGCGATACCCACAACATCGCGGGCGGCGGAATAATGGATGCCATCCACGGCAGCATCGCAGCGCTGGGTGATGCCGTGGAAGTGCGCGGTCGCGTCAGCGAGCAGGAGCTGCAGGCGTTCTATGCGGACTTGGACGTACTGGTCCTGCCCAGCGTCAACCGCTACGAAGCATTCGGCATGGTGCAGCTGGAGGCGATGCTGAGCGGCGCGCGGGTGATTGCTTCAAACCTGCCCGGCGTCCGGACCATCGTGCAGAACACCGGCAATGGCGAGGTCGTGCCGATTGGCGATGCCGTGGCGCTGGCCGGGGCAATGCAGCGTCTGATGGCAAGCCAGGGGGTGCTCAGCCGGGCCGGCGTGCGCGAACAGGCCTTGCGGGCCTACCCACTGCGGCGCTTTTTCGATCTGCAGGAAGCCATGCTGCTGAACAGCGCACGGGACGCTCAGGCACGCTGAGCCGCAGCCCGGCGTGCCTTCGCCAGCCGGGCGGGCCAAGGCCGCTCAGATCGCGGCCAACACCGAAAGACCACCCACCAGCACGGTCACCAGGCTGCCGGGATCCTTGACCGCGAACACGACGGGGTCATCGTGCATCTGCCCACGATGGGCCAGCAGCCAGGTGCGGCAGATCCAGTAAAGCAGCACTGGGCACAGCAGCCACAGGAACAGTGGGTGCCCGTACAGGTTCTGGCTTTCCGGTGCGTTGATGTACAGGCACAGCACCAGCACCGAGGCCAGGCCCGAAGCGGTGCCCAGGTTCTGCACCAGGCCAAGGTCCTCGACGTGGTAGCCGCGCCCGCTGGGCTTCTGCTTGCCACTGGCCAGGGTGAGGCGCAGCTCGGTGTAGCGCTTGAGCATGGCCAGACTGAGGAAGATGAACATCGAGAATGTCAGCAGCCAGAACGACAGGGTGACGTCGATCGCTGCCGCACCACCGACGATGCGGATGGTATAGAGCGCAGCCAGCATCACCACATCGATCATCACCACCTGCTTCAGCCGCAACGAATAGGCCAGAGTGAGGCAGAAGTAGATGCCCAGCACCAGCAGGAACGACGGCGCCACCACCGCAGCCAATGCGAAGCCGGCCAGGGTGAGCACCGGCGTGGCCAGCAGTCCAGAGCGCAGGTCCAACCTGCCACAGGCGAAGGGGCGCTTGCGCTTGCGCGGGTGCTGGCGGTCCGAATCAAGATCAAGCAGATCGTTGAACAGATACACGCCGGACGCACACAGCCCGAACGCCAGGAACGCCATTGCCGCCTCGAGCGAGGTCTCCAGTTCAAGAAAGCGGTGGCTGGCCAGTAGCGGCACGAACACCAGCAGGTTCTTCAGCCACTGGTGGATGCGCATTGCCTTGAGCCACGCCCGCAGGCCGCCTCCTTCGCGGGGCCAGTGTGCGGCGAGCTGCGAGCAGCCGGCCGCCGCACGCGCCACGCCTGCGCTGGCATTGACCACCCAGGCCGAATGGGCGTGTTTCCAGATCGCAAGATCGACCCGGGCGTTGCCCATGTAGTCGAAGCCGCGCTCACCAAACTGCTTGACCAGCAGTTCGGCCTTGCGATGGCCAGCCAGATTGGTTTGCCCGTCACTGCAGAACACGTCGTCGAACACGCCAAGGTGGCGCGCGATCGGCTCCACCAGCGCCGCGTCGGATGCTGTGCACAGTACGCGCCTGCGATTGCTGCTGGCCTGCAGCAACTCCACCACGCGCGGGTCGTAGGGAAGCAGTGCCGGATCGCCAGCGCCGTATACGGCCAGTTGATGCTTGAGGTGTGCTTTGCCGCGCAACAACCAGACCGGCAACAAGAACAGCATCCACGGCCGTCGTGCAAGCATCCGCAGGAAGGTCTCGTAAAGCAGGTCGCTGAGCAGCAGGGTGCCGTCCAGGTCAATACACAAAGGCCTTGTCTGGCCGGCACCGGATGCGCTCACCGATCAGGCCCCCGCGCGGCCGTATTGATCTTCGAACCTCACGATGTCGTCCTCACCCAGATAGCTGCCCGACTGGACCTCGATCAGTTCCAGCGGCAGCTTGCCCGGATTCTTCAGGCGATGGGTCACGCCCAGCGGGATGTAGGTGCTCTGGTTCTCGGACAACAGGATGACCTCGTCGCCGCGGGTAACCTCGGCCGTGCCGCTGACCACGATCCAGTGCTCGGCACGGTGATGGTGCATCTGCAGGCTCAGGGTCGCACCCGGTTTGACGGTGATGCGCTTGACCTGGAACCGGGCACCATTGTCGATGGAGTCATACGCGCCCCATGGACGGTAGACCTTGCGATGTGCAGCAGCTTCGCTGCGCCCATCGCGCTTGATCTGGCCAACGATTTCCTTGACGTCCTGTACGCGGTCCTTGTGGCCGACAAACACGGCGTCATCGGTTTCCACCACGACCACGTCCTGAAGGCCGACCATCGCGATCAGTCGATTGCCATAGGCATAGCTGTCCTTGCAGTCCAGCGCGATCACGTCGCCGTGGCAGGCATTGCCGTCGGAATCCTTGTCGGATACCTCCCACAGTGCGGACCACGAGCCCACGTCGTTCCAGCCGGCATCCAGCGGAACCACCGCGGCATCGGCGGTCTTTTCCATCACCGCATAGTCGATCGAGTCGTTCGGGCTGGCGGCGAAGGCTTCCGCATCCAGGCGGATGAAGTCGTTGTCACGGGCGGCCTTGTCGAGTGCGGCGCGGCAGGCCGCAAGGATCGCAGGCTGCAGGGTCTCCAGCTCTTTCAGGTAACGCGAGGCCTTGAACAGGAACATGCCGCTGTTCCAGTAGTACTCGCCGGAGGCGACGTACTTCTCGGCAGTGGCCTGGTCGGGCTTCTCCACGAACCGGTCGACCGCGCGTACGCCTTCGCCGGTGGCGGCCTTGATGTAGCCATAGCCGGTTTCCGGAGCAGTCGGCACGATGCCGAAGGTCACCAGCTTGCCGGCTTCGGCGGCTACTGCGGCCTGCTTCACGGCCGCATGGAAGGCTGCTTCGTTACGCACGACATGGTCGGAAGGCAACACCAGCAGCAATGCATCATTGCCACCGGCCAGCGCCTGCAGGGCCGCGATGGCGATGGCCGGAGCGGTATTGCGGCCCACGGGCTCCAGGATCAACGCCTGCGGCAGGACCTTGCACTCGCGAAGCTGCTCGGCAGCCATGAAACGATGTTCCTGGTTGGCGACCACGATCGGCGCGGCACCAGCAATGGAAGCGACGCGCTTCCAGGTGGCCTGCAGCATCGTGTCATCGCCGACCAGCGGCAGGAACTGCTTGGGGTATGCCTCGCGCGACAGCGGCCACAGACGTGTGCCGGAGCCGCCGGAAAGAATGACGGGAACGATGGGAGTCATGATGCGTCCTTTACTCAGTGATTTGCCGGCGTGCCGCCGATCAAGTCGGTCAGTTCACGGATGCGGTCCTGCAGCAGGGCCTCATTGCCGCGCGTTTCGATGTTCAGGCGCAACAGCGGCTCGGTGTTGGAGCTGCGCAGGTTGAAGCGCCATTCCGCGAAATCCGCGCTGACCCCGTCGGTACGATCCAGCACCGGGTGCTGCGGTTCGAAATGGGCCAGCACGCGTGCCACGGTCGCCTTGGCATCCTCGACGCGGAAGTTGATTTCACCGCTGCAGGGATACGCCTTCATGCGGTCGGCGACCAGTTCGCCCAGCGACTTTCCGCTGCTCGACACCAGCTGTGCAATCAGCAGCCAGGGGATCATGCCCGAATCGCAGTAGGCGAACTCGCGGAAGTAGTGGTGTGCGCTCATCTCGCCGCCATAGATGGCATCTTCGGCGCGCATGCGCTCCTTGATGAAAGCATGTCCGGTCTTGCTCATCACCGGCACGCCGCCGGCCTGCTCGACCATCTCCACGGTGTTCCAGGTCAGGCGCGGGTCGTGGATGATCTTGCCGCCGGGCTGGCGGGCGAGCAGTGCCGTGGCCAGCAGGCCGACCAGGTAATAGCCTTCGATGAAATTGCCGTCGGCATCGAAGAAGAAGCAACGGTCGAAATCACCATCCCAGGCGATGCCGAAGTCCGCACCGTTGGCGCGCACCGCGTCACGGGTAGCTGCGCGGTTCTCCGGCAGCAGCGGATTGGGAATGCCGTTCGGGAAGCTGCCATCGGGCTCATGCTGGATGCGGATGAACTCGAAGGGCAGGTGCGGGGCCAGCTCGTCGATGATCATGCCGGCACCACCGTTGCCCGGATTGGTGACGATCTTCAGCGGCTTCAACGCGGTTACATCGACATAACCCAGCAGGTGCTGGATATAGGCGGTCTTGTCGGTATCGCTGGAGACGGTTCCCTTGCCGTCGCCCAACGGGGCGTCGGAAGCAGCAAAGTCGCGGATATCGAACAGGCCGGTGTCGCCGCTGATCGGCTTGGCGCTGTCGCGCACCAGCTTCATCCCGTTGTAATCCATTGGATTGTGGCTGGCCGTTACCATGATCCCGCCCGCCGCCTTGCGGTGGAACGTCTGGAAATACACTTCCTCGGTGCCACACATGCCGATGTCGATGACTTCGCGCCCGCTGGCGGTCAAGCCTTCAATGGCTGCCTGCAACAGGGCCGGGCTGCTCAGCCGGATGTCGTGCCCCACAACCACCGGTCCCGGGCCGAGCAATCCTGCCGTACCAGCGCCAATGCGCCGGGCAAGGCGCTCATCCAGCTCATCCGGGACGCGGCCGCGGATGTCGTAGGCCTTGAAACACGGAAGCGTCATCAATGCAGTCCTTACACGGGTTGACCCCGGATTATAACGACAGGCGCTGCATGGACGGGTGATCCGGCGCCGCGTCCCTGCGAGCCTCAATACGATCAGGGATGCCATGTAACCCTTTGATTACATGGCATCTCCGAGCTTGGTTCAGGCCAGCGCCTTTTCCAGCTCCGGAAGGATCGTGAACAGATCCCCGACCAGGCCGATATCGGCAATCTCGAAGATCGGCGCGTCGCCATCCTTGTTGATCGCCACGATCGTGCCGGCATCCTTGATGCCGGTCAGGTGCTGGATCGCACCGCTGATGCCGACGGCCACGTACAGCTCCGGCGAAATGATCTTGCCGGTCTGGCCGACCTGCAGATCGCTGGGCACGTAGCCGGCATCGACCGCGGCGCGCGAGGCACCGACGGCGGCACCGAGCTTGTCGGCCAGCTGGAAGATGACCTTGAAGTTCTCTTCCGAACCGACGCCACGGCCACCGGAGACCACGCGCTTGGCGCTCTGCAGGTCCGGGCGGTCGCTGGCGCCGGCGGCCAGGCCGACGAAACGGGTGTGGCTCGGCAGGGCCGCATCGACGCTGGCGGCTTCAACCGAGGCACTGCCACCCTGGGCGGCTTCCGGCCACGACGCGGCACGCACGGTGGCGACCACGATCTGGTCGGCCGGCGCTTCGACGGTGATGATCACGTTACCGGCGTAGATCGGGCGCTTGAAGGTGTGGCTGCCTTCGACGGCCATCAGGTCCGAAACCTGGTTGACGCCGAGCAGGGCGGCCACGCACGGCATCAGGTCCTTGCCGAAGGTGGTCGACGGGCCGAACACGTGCGTGTAGCCCTTGGCCAGCTGCGCGATCTGCGGGGCCAGTACCTGGGCCAACGCCTGTGCGTTGGCAGCGTTGGCCACGGTCAGGACCTTGGCGACGCCTGCGATCTTCGCCGCTTCAGCAGCAACGGCGTTCGGGTCGGCAGCCAGCACCAGCACATCGATGCTGGCGCCGGAAATGGCGGCCGCAGCGCTGACGGTCTTGGCGGTGGCGGCGTTGAGCTTGCCGTCGTGGTGCTCGGCGATGACGAGAATCCTGCTCATTACAGCAACCCCTTCTGCTTGAGTGCGGCGACCAGTTCGGCCGCGTCCTTGACCATCACACCCTTGCTGCGCTTGGACGGCGCGGCGTACTGGGTGGTCTTGAAGGTATCGGCGGCTTCAACACCGAGGTCGGCCAGCTGCAGGGTCTCCAGCGGCTTCGCCTTGGCCTTCATGATGTCGGGCAGCTTGATGAAGCGCGGCTCGTTCAGGCGCAGGTCGGTGGTGACCACGGCGGGCAGATCGACTTCCAGCGTTTCAAGGCCAGCATCGACTTCACGGGTCACCGTGGCCTTGCCGTCGGCGATCTCGAGCTTGCTGGCGAAGGTCGCCTGCGGACGGCCCCAGAGGGTGGCCAGCATCTGGCCGGTCTGGTTGGCGTCGTCGTCAATGGCCTGCTTGCCCAGGATCACCAGATCCGGCTGTTCCTTCTCGATCAGCTTGAGCAGGGTGCGGGCGGCGGTCAGCGGCTGGATGGCCTGGTCGGTGACCACGTGGATGGCACGGTTGGCACCCATGGCCAGGCCGTTGCGCAGATGCGCCTGGGCGTCGGCCGGCGCGATGGTGGCAACCACGACTTCGCTGGCGATGCCCTTGTCGCGCAGGCGCAACGCTTCTTCCAGGGCGATTTCATCGAAGGGATTGGGGGACAGCTTGACGCCGTCGGTGACCACGCCGGAACCGTCCGGCTTGACCTGAATGCGGACGTTGTAGTCCACCACGCGCTTGTACGCGACGAGGATTTTCATCTGGTACGAGATCCTTGTAGTGCCGGTCGCTGGCCGGCTCACAGTTGCTGGAGAACGTCCGGCTCTGCGACAGCAACCGGTTCGGGGGTGGGACCCCGATTCTAACTGGCCGAAGGCGACCATGCGAATGCGTATGGTTTTGCTGCGGCGCCGCATTCCAAGGGGATCCCTGCGCGCTGTTCACGGCCGGGAAGCAGTGCTGAACGAGCGCCCGATGTATCCTTTCAGGTTGCCGGAGTGCCCAGCGCCGAGGTGCATATTGAACAGGAGAATCAGGTAGTGCCCACATGGCTTGTCACCGGCGGCGCCGGATTCATTGGCGGTAACTTCGTTCTCGAGGCTGCCGCCCGCGGCGTCAAGGTCGTCAATCTCGATGCGCTGACCTATGCCGGCAACCTGAAGACCCTGTCCAGCCTGGACGGCAATCCCAACCACGTGTTCGTGCATGGTGACATCGGCGACAGCGCGCTGGTTGCCCGCCTGCTGGCCGAGTACCAGCCGGACGCGGTGCTGAACTTCGCTGCTGAAAGCCACGTTGACCGCTCCATCGATGGCCCCGGCGCGTTCATCCAGACCAATGTCGTCGGCACCCTCGGCCTGCTCGAGGCGGTACGCGATTACTGGAAGGCGATGCCGGCTGAACAGGGCGCAGCCTTCCGCTTCCTGCATGTCTCGACCGACGAGGTGTACGGCACCCTGGGCGAGACCGGCAAGTTCAGCGAAACCACCCCGTACGCCCCCAATTCGCCGTACTCGGCATCCAAGGCAGCCTCGGACCACCTGGTGCGTGCGTTCCACCACACCTACGGGTTGCCGGTGCTGACCACCAACTGCTCCAACAACTACGGCCCCTATCACTTCCCCGAGAAGCTGATCCCACTGGTGATCGCCAAGGCGCTGGCCGGCGAGCCGCTGCCGGTGTACGGCGACGGCAAGCAGGTGCGTGACTGGCTGTTCGTGTCCGACCACTGCGAAGCGATCCGTACCGTGCTGGCCAAGGGTCAGGTCGGCGAGACCTACAACGTCGGCGGCAACTCGGAAAAGCAGAACATCGAAGTGGTGCAGGCAATCTGTGCGCTGCTGGACCAGCGCCGCCCGCGTGCGGATGGCCAGCCGCGCAGCAGCCAGATCACTTACGTCACCGACCGCCCGGGCCATGACCGCCGCTATGCGATCGACGCCTCCAAGCTGAAGAACGACCTGGGCTGGGAACCGGCCTACACCTTTGAACAGGGAATCGGCTTCACCGTTGACTGGTACCTGGACAACCAGGAATGGGTGAACGGCGTGCTCGACGGCAGCTATCGCCTGCAGCGCATCGGCACCACGGCCTGAACCAAGGACACGACATGACCCAACGCAAGGGCATCATCCTCGCCGGCGGTTCCGGCACCCGGCTGTATCCGATCACCAAAGGCGTCAGCAAGCAGCTGCTGCCGGTGTACGACAAGCCGATGATCTACTACCCGCTGAGCGTGCTGATGCTGGCGGGCATCCGTGAAGTGCTGATCATCAATACCCCGCACGAACAGGTGTTGTTCCAGCAGTTGCTGGGTGACGGTTCGCAGTGGGGCATGGATATCCAGTACGCCGTGCAGCCCAGTCCCGATGGCCTGGCGCAGGCCTATCTGATCGGCAAGGACTTCGTCGGCGGCAAGCCGAGCTGCCTGGTGCTGGGTGACAACATCTTCCACGGCCATGGGCTGAGCGAAATGCTGCGGCGGGCTGATACCCGCGATCACGGGGCGACGGTGTTCGGTTACTGGGTCAACGATCCCCAGCGCTATGGTGTGGCCGAATTCGACAAGAGCGGCAGGGTCATAGACCTGGTGGAAAAGCCGGAACAGCCCCGCTCCAATTATGCGGTGACCGGTTTGTACTTCTACGACGGCAATGCCAGCGCCTACGCCGCCGAGCTCAAGCCGTCACCGCGTGGCGAGCTGGAGATCACCGATCTCAACAAGCGCTACCTTGCCGAAGGCAACCTGCACCTGGAAGCGCTGGGTCGTGGCTACGCCTGGCTCGACACCGGCACCCACCAGTCGCTGCTGGAAGCATCCAACTTCATCGAGACCATCCAGACCCGGCAGGGCCTGCAGATCTGCTGCCCGGAGGAAATCGCCTTCGGTCAGCGGTGGATCAGCGCAGAGCAGCTGGAAGCACTGGCTGCGCCGCTGATCAAGAATGGCTATGGCCAATACCTGCACAAGCTCGCTCTACGTGGAGTCGTTCCGTGAAAGTGATTCAAACCAAGCTGCCTGGTTGCGTGGTGATCGAGCCGGCAGTGTTCGGAGACGAGCGCGGCTTCTTCTTCGAGGGCTGGAACGCTGCTCGATTTGGTGGGTTGGGGCTGCCGGATCGTTTCGTGCAGAGCAATGTTTCCTCGTCCAGCAAGGGCGTGCTGCGGGGGCTGCATTACCAGTGGCCGCGACCGCAGGGCAAGCTGGTCAGCGTGCTGGAAGGCGAGGTGTATGACGTAGCCGTGGATATCCGCCGCGGCTCGCCGACCTTTGGCCAGTGGGAGGCGGTGGTCCTGAGTGCGCAGAACAAACGACAGTTCTGGATTCCGGAAGGATTCGCGCACGGCTTTGCCGTGCTGTCCGATACGGCGTTGTTCCACTATCTGTGCACCGATGTCTACGTGAAGGAAGTGGACGCCGGCGTACGCTGGAACGATGCCGACATCGCCGTGGACTGGCCGCTCAGCGCCCCGACGCTGTCAGCCAAGGACGAGAGCGCACCGTTCCTGAAGGACATCACCGAAGATCGCCTGCCGGTGTACATGCCATGAGCATGCTGGTGTTCGGTGGCAACGGTCAGCTCGGTCAGGAACTGCTGCGCGCGCTGGCCCCGCTGGGCCCGTTGATTGCGACGACCCGTAGCGGCCAGCTTCCCGATGGCAGCGCCTGCGAAGTGGCTGACTTCAGCCAGCCCGACAGCCTGCCAGCATTGCTTGATCGCCTGCAGCCGTCGGTCGTGATCAACGCGGCCGCGTACACCGCTGTCGATCGCGCAGAGCAGGACGCGAAGGCCGCGTTCGCGGCCAACGCGCAGGCTCCCGGCGTGATCGCGCGCTGGTGTGCGGCGCATGGCGTGCCTTTCGTGCATTACTCCACCGACTATGTTTTCGATGGTCAGGGCAGCACGCCCTACCGCGAGGACGAGCCGACCGCGCCGCTGGGTGTCTACGGCAACAGCAAGCGCGATGGGGAGGATGCGGTGCGTGCGGCGGGTGGCCGCCACCTGATCTTCCGCACGGCGTGGGTATATGCCTCGCATGGTGCGAACTTCCTGTGCACGATGCTGCGCGTGGGTGCCGAACGCGATCAGCTGCGGGTGGTGGTCGACCAGATCGGTACGCCGACCCCTGCGGCGCTGATCGCCGATGTCACCGCACAAGCGCTGCAGCATCCGGGATCGTTGTCCGGTACCTGGCATCTGACGGCCGATGGGCAGACCAGTTGGCACGGGTTTGCCGAAGCGATCTTCGCCGAAGCGCTGGCTACCGGCGTGTTGGCGAAGGTGCCGGCCGTCGAGGCGATTCCCAGCTCCGAGTATCCGACGCCGGCTCAGCGCCCGGCATGGTCGGTGCTGGACAACCGCAAGCTGCAGCAGGATTTCGGCATCGCGCTGCCGACGTGGCAGGATGGCCTGAAGCGGGTAATGGCGGAGATTGCGCCAGCCTGAAGAAATTCAGCCCTGTCTGCCTGCATTGCTGGGATTGCAACTCAGGATCTGCGCAGTACCCTGCGCGACTTCTGCGGGGCTCCCGGCAGCGGCGCCAGCAGCGCCTCCAGGTCTGCTGCGTCGAAGCGCGGACCTGCGCCACCAGCACCCTCCAGGATTGCATCGGCCAGCTCGGCCTTGCGTTGTTGCAGCTCGGCGATGCGTTCTTCGACGCTGCCTGCGGCGATCAGCTTGTAGACGAACACGGGCTGATCCTGGCCGATGCGATGGGCACGGTCGGTGGCCTGGTTCTCGGCGGCCGGGTTCCACCATGGATCGAAGTGGATGACGGTGTCGGCGGCGGTCAGATTCAAGCCCACGCCGCCGGCCTTCAGGCTGATCAGGAACACGGGAACCTCGCCGTCCATGAAGCGCTGCACCGGTGTGACCCGGTTCTGGGTGTCGCCGGTCAGGGTCACGTAGGCAAGGCCCAGTGCATCCAATGCCTGCGCGATCAGGGCCAGCATGCCGGTGAACTGCGAGAACAGCAGGATGCGACGTCCTTCTTCGACCATGGACGGCAGCATCTCGCGCAGCAGGTCCAGCTTGGCCGAGCCGGCAGTGCGCGCGGGTGCATGGCCCGGCAGCAGACGCGGATCGCAGCAGACCTGGCGCAGCTTCAGCAACGCGTCCAGCACCACGATGTGATTGCGCGCCAACCCACTGCCGTTGATCGCTTCGCGGACCTGTTTTTCCATTGCCGCGCGCACGGTTTCGTACAGTTCGCGCTGGCCGCCTTCCATCGCCACGGTGCGGGTGATGACCGTCTTCGGCGGAAGTTCGGAGGCGACCTGGTCCTTGCGTCGGCGCAGGATGAAAGGGCGCATGCGCTGGGCCAGCAGCTGTGCGCGCCGGCGGTCGCTGCCGCGCTCGATGGGGTGGCGCCAGTGCTGGTTGAACTGCTTTTCGCTGCCGAGCAGCCCGGGCAGCAGGAAGTCGAACTGCGTCCACAGCTCGCCCAGATGGTTTTCCAGCGGTGTGCCGGTCAGGCACAGTCGATGACGGGCCTGCAGCGTGCGCAGCGTGGCCGCTGCACGCGACCTGGGGTTCTTCACCTGCTGTGCCTCGTCCAGGATCAGCAGGTGATAGGAATGCGCCTGCAGCGCCTGTTCGTCGCGCCAGAGCAGGGGATAGGTGGTCAGTATCAGATCATGTGCGGCAATGGCATCGAACTGCGTGTCACGCGCAGGTCCGTGCAGGGCCAGTACGCGCAGATCCGGGGTGAAGCGCGCAGCTTCACTCTGCCAGTTGTGCAACAGTGACGTCGGCATGACCACCAGCGCCGGTTTGTCCAGGCGGCCGCTCTGTTTTTCAACCAGGAGATGGGCCAGGGTCTGCAGTGTCTTGCCCAGGCCCATGTCGTCGGCCAGCACGCCGCCCAAGCCCTGCTGGCGCAGGTACTGCAGCCAGGACAGGCCCTCAAGCTGGTAGCTGCGCAGCGTCGCGCGCAAGCCCTGCGGCGCCGGGACAGCGGTCATCGCCGGTGCGTCCAGCAGGCGCTGCACGCGTGCGCGGGTATCGTTGCTGCTGTGCAGTCGCAGCTGCGCGGCGTCCTGCAGTGCCTGCAGGCGCCCGCGGTCGTGCACCTGCAGGCGCAGCGGTTGCCCGTGGTCGCCGAACAGATCCGCCAGCAGCGCGATCACCGGTTTCAGACGTCCCGCGCGCAGTGCCAGGCGTTCATTGCCCGACGTCGTCAGCAGTACGTTCTCGTCATCGCCGATCGCGTCCAGCTGACCGCGCAGCCAGCGCGGATCAGACTGCAGTACGCCCTGCAACAGCGGAACCAGTGCAACGCTGCGGCCATCGACGTCGATGGTCAGGGCCAGGTCGAACGCAGCGCTGTCGGTGGACATCGACCGCACATCCAGGTCGATCTCCTCCACCCGGGTAATGCGATGGCGGAAGGCATCGTCAGTCTCGATCTTCCAGCCCAGCGCTTCCAACCGCAGCACATCCTCCAGCAGGAAGCGGGTCCAGTCGAAACTGCGCAGCTCGAACAATGGACCGCCGCCGTCCAGCACGATGCGCGGTTGCCGCTCGCGGTGCAGGTGGACGCTGTGCAATTCCGCTTCACGCCGTGCCTCCCCGGCCAGGTCACGCGGCAGCAGGTAGAGCTGGCCCTCGGCGCCATGCACGAACAGCGACGGGTCGTCGAGAAAACGCACGTGTTCGCCGTACTCGAAAGCGACGGTGGCAACGTCGAGCCACTGCGAGGCATCGCGTTCGGTGAGCCAGGCGGGACGGTATTCCATGCTGTGCAGATGGAGGATCGGCGTCATCGCCTGGGTCTGCAGGGTGGGCAGCGTTGGCTTGGCGGCCGGGCGCAGCAGGCCCGGCGTACCCTCCAGGGAGGTTGCCAGCGCGGCCAGCAGTACGGCGGCGACATGCTCGCAGTGCCCGCCAACCGGACAGGTGCAGCGACTCTGCAGGGGGCTGTGCGGTGTGCGGGCGCTGGCATCCAGGTCGATCGACACCTGCCAGCCCTCGAGCTGGGCGGTCAGCAGCGGTGACTGGTAGCGCAGTTCACGCACTGCCGAAACGAGGTGGTTGCCCTTTCCCAGTGTCCCGGCATCCAGCCAGCGGGACAGTTCCCCTCCGGTGAATACTACGGCCATGCGTCGTCCTGTCCTCTCCATCTGCAGCACGCGTTGCCGAGGGCACCGCAAGCGGGGAAGCGGACATTCTACGGATTGAGGGCCCGGCATGCTGGTTCATGCTGCGGCGCATCCCAGCCGGCAACGGGTGTACCGCTAGAATGGCGGCATTCTCACCGGGTAGGGCAGTAGAGATGCAGCAATCGACTTCCAGCGGCACGCGCAGCAAGCGTTTCGCCTCTGCGGCGGATGCCCTGCAGGGCGTGGTCGCTGATGGCCAGGTTCTGGCCGTGGGTGGCTTCGGCCTGTGCGGTATTCCTGAAGCACTGATCGCCGCACTGCGCGACAGTGGGGCCAAGGGCCTGACCGTGATCTCCAACAACGCCGGCGTGGATGGCTTCGGCCTGGGCCAGCTGCTGGAAACCCGGCAGATCAGGAAGATGATTTCGTCCTACGTGGGCGAGAACAAGGAGTTCGAACGGCAGTTCCTGGCCGGCGAGCTGGAGTTGGAATTCAATCCGCAGGGCACCCTGGCCGAACGCCTGCGTGCCGGTGGTGCGGGTATCCCGGCGTTCTTCACCGCTACCGGCTATGGCACGGTGGTGGCCGAAGGCAAGGAAACCCGTGAGTTCGACGGCAAGCACTACGTGATGGAAACCGCGCTGCGCGCCGACGTGGCACTGGTCAAGGCCTGGAAGGCCGACGAGGCCGGCAACCTGGTGTTCCGCAAGACCGCGCGCAATTTCAACCCGGCCTGTGCGATGGCCGGCAAGGTCTGCATCGTGGAAGTGGAGGAGGTGGTGCCGGTCGGCAGCATCGACCCGGACCAGGTGCACCTGCCGGGTATCTACGTGCACCGCATCGTGCACAACCCCACTCCCGAAAAACGTATCGAACAGCGCACCATCCGTGCGGAGGGCAACTGAGATGGCATGGACCCGCGACGAGATGGCGGCGCGCGCTGCGCGTGAACTGACCGATGGCGCCTACGTGAACCTGGGCATCGGCCTGCCGACGCTGGTGGCCAATCACATTCCCGACGGCGTGGATGTGTGGCTGCAGTCGGAAAACGGCTTGCTCGGCATTGGTCCGTTCCCGACCGAAAGCGAAGTGGATGCCGACCTGATCAATGCCGGCAAGCAGACCGTCACCGCACGTGCGGGGGCCAGCTATTTCGGCAGCCATGACAGCTTCGCGATGATCCGCGGTGGCCACGTCAACCTGGCCATCCTCGGCGCGATGCAGGTCACCGACCAGGGTGACCTGGCCAACTGGATGGTGCCCGGCAAGATGGTCAAGGGCATGGGCGGGGCGATGGATCTGGTGGCCGGCGTACAGCGGGTGGTGGTGCTGATGGAGCACACCGCCAAGAACGGCGAACACAAGATCCTGGCCGAATGCACGCTGCCGCTGACTGGTGTGGGCGTGGTCGATCGCATCATCACCGACCTGGCGGTATTCGATGTGACCGATGACGGTCTGGTGCTGGTGGAAGCCGCGCCCGGAGTTGGCGATGGCGAGTTGAAGGAAAAGACGGGCGTGTCCTTCAAGCGCGCCTGATTGATCCGCGACAGGAGGTGTGCGGTCCCTCCTGTCGGTCAGCTGCGTCGGGCGTAGGCGTATTCGCTGCCGTGGGCGTCGGGCTCGCCGACGCATGCGGCCGCTGTCGCTACACGTAGTCCGGCGTGTTCACAGCATGTACCGAACACGCGTTCGATGGCATGGGCGAGCGTTCCATCTATCTGGCCGTGCTCAGCCTCGAAGTTGCTTCGGTAGAGGTGTGCGTCCAGCAGCGGGCGCAGGGCCCGCAGCCGCCACCAGCCCATGCTGCCGGCACCGAACTGGCTGCCGTCTGCTGCAGCGTGCAGGCCGACCCGCGCCTGGAGCCGTTGCAGTGCCGGACCATTGCCACCAATGTACTCGGCAACCGGCAGCAGGTGGCCCTCGGCGACGACCATGCCCAAGCTGGGATCGGCCTGGAACGCAGCGTGGATGCGTGCGGCTCGCCCGCCCTGTACCAGGCGCTGCAGCAGTTCCTGCCGCCACTGATCGCCATCGGACCGATGGCTGGAACGTTTCGTATGCAGCTTCAGGATCACATCGTGCTGGTCCTGCAGCAGTTCAGCCACTTCAAGGAACGGCAGGATGTCCCGGCCATGGTTTTCCACAGCCATGACCTCGCCCTGCAGGCCATGTGCGGCAAGCGCCTGATGCACTGCGTCCACGTGCTGCGCCGGAGTGGTCACCACGATCCGCCAGGGCAGCGCTGCATCGTGTAGTGCAGACAGGACTTCCGGCAGCGTCTCCAGGTACCAGGCATGGAGATGCACCGCTGGCTGCTGGACTGGTGCAGCGGTCGGTGACAGCGCATCACGGGTGGCCTGCAGCCACGCATGACCCAGCCTTGCATCCGGTTCCAGCACGGCGCCCTCGGCCCATTCGTTCCAGGCGTTGATGAATACCATGCGCTTGTTCGTGGGCGCGGCAGCAAGGCGCTTCTCGATCGTGCTGCGCAGCCAATCACGATAGCCTCTGGGCGATGCATGCAGGTACACCCGGCCGCGCCCCGAACGGCGAGCCTCGTTGTCCCAGCCCGGATTCACGCCGGGGTAGAGCGGATAGTCCGGCAGCGGACGTGCGCTGATCTCGGCAGCCAGTTCACGCCAGTCGCGCACGTCGCCATTGAAATCGGGATTGAGCAGCCACTGCCGCGCCGACAGCGAGGAAGGGTTGCTCATGTTTGGAGGGAATTCGACCGCAGCGTCGAATCCGATGTCACGAGGGTCGGGGCGCTCGAAGCCTTGAACGTAGGCCAGATGGATCTCGCCCACGCCATTGTCGCGACACCAGCGACGCCAGCGTTCGGCAGTCGCCCGGGCATCGGGCAGCAGGTGGGGTCGGTAGACCAGCAACATCGGCAGGCCATCGACTTTCAATGCACGGCGGTCGCGCAGATAGGGTGCGATGTGGGCGATGAAGGCCAGATCGTCTTCGGCGCTGTGCTGCTGGCCGATCAGGATGTCATCGTCGCGCCCGTCCCAGCGCCGTGCCCAGTTCTCGTTGGCCCAGCACAGGCAGAACGGCAGGTCGATGGCGTCGTCGTCCAGCCATTGGCGCAGCGGGTCTTCCATCAGCGTGCGACCGCTGAACCAGTAGTAGTAGAAGCAGAACGCGCCGATGCCATACTCCGCAGCCAAACGCGCCTGGTCACGCATCACCTGCGGATTGCGCAGGTCGTAGAAGCCCAGGTCGGCAGGCAGACGTGGCTGCACATGGCCTTCGAACTGCGGCAGGGCGCGGGTGACATTGCGCCATTCCGTAAAGCCCTTGCCCCACCAGGCATCGTTCTGCGGGAACGTGTGGAACTGCGGCAGGTAGAACGCCACCAGGGTGGCGGGCAGTGGCGAGGGCAGGATGCCTTCGCGCCAGGGAACGTGGCCGATCGCTGGTTCGTCGGCGCGCCACCGCAATTGGGCATTGGCGCGCGGTCCGCCGGCGTCCTGCTGTCCTTTCGGCGGTGGCGGCACCCAGTCGCCATGGCCGGCCAGAAAGCGGGTGCGCAGGCGATCACGCTGCCCCTGTGACAGCGGCAGCGCCCGAAAGGCCGCGCGCAGCAGCGGGAACAGTGCCCGGCGCAGGTTGATGCCGGTCATCTCACGTGCTCGTTCAGGAGGGCGCGTGAGCAGGGTTTGGCAACGTAGATGTCGGTCATTTCTCCATTTTCAGCGTTGGCGGCCGTCGGGGCAAACATCACCGTGCTAGCGTTGGCCAATGCTGTTCCCCCATGACCTGCCAGACGCCGACGTCCGCCACCTGACCGGGTGGCTGCCCGCCGCTGAAGCCGACGCTCTGCAGGAGGCATTGGCACAGGAAATTCCTTGGGAAACCCACCGCATCCGCATGTTCGGCAACTGGGTGGACTCACCCCGGTTGAGCTGCTGGATCGGCGATCCGCAGGCGCGCTACCGCTATTCAGGCGCCGAGTTCGTGCCCCATCCGTGGCCGCTTGTGCTGGGGGCATTGCGCGACCGGCTGCAAGCGCAGGGCGTGGGTCGATTCAACAGCGTGCTGCTCAACCGCTATCGCGGCGGCACCGACTACATGGGCTGGCACAGCGATGACGAGCCGGAGCTGGGGCCGGCGCCGCTGATTGCTTCGTTGAGCCTCGGAGCGGCGCGACGGTTCCTGCTGCGTCGACGTGACGATCCTGCGCGCAAGGCCGAATACCTGCTCGGCCACGGCGATCTGCTGTTGATGGCCGGGCAGACCCAGCGCCACTACCAGCACGCGCTGCCGAAGATGGCGCGGATACAGGGTGAACGCATCAACCTGACGTTCCGGTGGATCACGCCGCGGACCTGACGCAGGTCCCGGAGCATTCATCCACGCATGGCGTGGATCTACCCGCATCGCGGGACCAGGCCCGGCGTAATCAGCGGAAACCGATCAGCGCTTCAGCGCCTGCTTGTCGTTCTGCCCGCTGGTCAGCGTCCAGCCCACCACGTCCTGCGCTACCTGCTGCAGGCCACGCTCGAAGGCCGCTGCCACCGCCGACACATCAGTGCTGCCTACCGGCTGCAGCTGACGGAAGGTGCGGTCGGCGACCACGCGCTGGTTGGTCACATCGATCAGCTTGGCGTTGATCTCGATGACGACCGTCGGCGTTGCCTGGCCCTGGTAGTCCGATTCGAAGCGACGGATGTCGGTCGACAGCTTGTAGTCGGCGCGGATGCCGGCGGCGACGCGGGCCACGCCGTGGATGCGGCCGGAATCCTCGAAACCACGCAGCAGGGTGTCTTCGATCATGTCGGTGGCCGGCTGCGCCCAGCTGGCACCCTTGTAGATCTCCAGCTCCGACGGCGTCGGCCGCACGTTGATGCGCGGGCTGTCGACCATGCGCGCGGCGCTGGGCTTGGCCAGCACCAGTTGCCAGTCGGCCTGTGGCCAGCTGGGGTCGACCTTGACCTGCACGGCCGGCGAATACAGGGTGACGGGGTTCTTGTCGCCGCTGCCGAGGATCGAGCAGCCACCCAGCAGGGTGGCCAGCGACGCTGCCAACAACAGGCGCGGAAGGGTGGTCGGGCTCATTTGGGTTCGAACTCCTTCGGGGCGTCGCGGCCGAGCAGGTAGCGCGCGGGGTTGTTCTCGAGACGGTCGCTGACCCGGCGCAGGTCGCGGATCAAGCCACGCAGTTCACCCAGCGTCGGGCCGAGCTGGCCGAGGCCGTCATTGGCGAAGCTGTTGATGGCGGCGCGGTTCTCGCCAAGGATCGAATCGGCATTGCCAGCGGCCGAATCAAGCTTGGCCAGGGTGGCGTCGAGCTTGTCGATGATGCCCGGCAGCTGCTGCACCAGGTTCTTGTCCAGGCGCTCGATGGTGCCATTGGTGGTCTTCAGGGTGGTGTCCAGGCTGCGCGCGGCATCGCGCGCGCTGAGCAGCAGCGACTGCGTGCCCTGGTCGCGGTCGGCCAGGCCGCCACTGATCGTTTCCAGGTTGGCCAGGGTGGCGTTGATCGAGGCGACATTGCGGTCGCTGAGGATCTGGTCCATGCGCTCAACGATGCGGTTGGCCACATCGGTGATGTTCTGCAGCGCCGACGGCGTGGTCGGGATGATCGGTGCCGGGTCCTTGTTGACCGTGGTCAGCGCCGGCGACTGCGGCGTGCCGCCGCTGAGCTGGATGATCGACGGACCGGTCAGGCTGGTGATCGCCAGCTTGGCGCGGGTATCGGTCTTGACCGGCGTGGTCGAGTTCAGGCGGATGCGTGCGACCACCTGGCGCGGATCGTCCGGCACCAGGTTCAGTTCGGTGATCGAGCCCACCGCGATGCCGTTGTACTGCACCGGGCTGCCGACCGACAGGCCGGTCACGGCCTCGCGGAACACCACGCGATATTCCTGCCAGGTACGGTCGGAGGAGTACTTGGCGGCCCACAGGCCGAAGGCCAGCAGGGCCAGGCCGGTGATCAGGGTGAACGCGCCGATCAGCACGTAGTTGGCTTTTGTTTCCATGGCTCAGGCACTCTCGATCTGTTCGCCACGCGCGGCGCGCGCGCGGGGTCCGTGGAAGTATTCCTGGATCCACGGATGATCCAGTCTCTCGATTTCCGGCAGCGGCGCATTGGCCACCACCTTGCGGTCGGCGATGACCGCCACCCGGTCGCAGATCGCATACAGCGTGTCCAGGTCGTGGGTGATCAGGAACACGGTCAGCCCCAGCGCTTCCTGCAGGGTCTTGATCAGGCGGTCGAACGCGGCCGCACCGATCGGGTCCAGCCCGGCGGTGGGTTCATCCAGGAACAGCAGCGGCGGATCCAGCGCCAATGCTCGTGCCAAGCCGGCGCGCTTGCGCATGCCGCCGGACAGCTGCGAGGGCAGCTTGTTGATCGCATCGGCGGGCAGACCGGCCAGCTTCACCTTCAGCAGGGCCAGCTCGTAGTGCCAGCGCTCGGGCAGTTCGCGGTGGTGTTCCTTCAGCGGCACCTGCACGTTTTCGCCCACGGTCAGCGACGAGAACAGGGCGCCGTCCTGGAACAGCACGCCGGTATTGCGTTCGATGTGCAGGCGGCTCTCGGCGTCGTCGGCACGCGCGTCGCGACCGAGCACTTCGATCTGCCCTTCATCCGGCACGCGCAGTCCGAGGATCGAGCGCATCAGCACCGATTTGCCGGTGCCCGAACCACCCACCACGCCAAGGATCTCGCCACGGCGCACGTCCAGGTCCAGCCCTTCGTGCACGGTCTGGCTGCCAAAGCGGTTGACCAGCCCGCGCACGCGGATGGCCAGGTCGTGGCCGGCGTCGTCCTGCATGGGCACTTCTTCGGGGATCGGATGCGTGCTCATGTCACCAGTCCATGTGCATGAACCACAACGCCGCGAAGGCGTCGATGATGATCACCAGCGAGATCGTCTGCACCACGCTGGAGGTGGTGCGCTCGCCGACCGACTGCGCTGTGCCTTCGACCTTCAGGCCTTCCAGGCAACCGATCAGGCCGATCACCAGCGCAAATACCGGCGCCTTGGACAGGCCCACCAGCATGTGCCGCACTTCCATCGTGTCGTGCATGCGCGCGATGTACATCTGCGGCGGAATGTCGAGGTCGAACGCGCCGACGGTGATGCCGCCAGCCAGGCCGGCGACCATCGCGATGAAGGTCAGCAGCGGCAGCGTCACCAGCAGCGCGACCAGGCGCGGCAGCACCAGCAGGTCGATGGGGTCGAGCCCCAGGGTGCGCATCGCATCGATTTCCTCGCGTGCCTTCATTGCACCGATCTGCGCGGTGAAGGCACTGGCGGTGCGGCCGGCCAGCACGATCGCGGTCAGCAGCACGGCGAATTCGCGCAGGAAGGCGATGTTCACCAGTTCGACCACGAAGATCTCCGCGCCGAAATCGCGCAGGATGGTCGAGCCGAGGAAGGCGATCACTGCGCCGACCAGGTAGGACAACAGTGCCACCAGCGGCACCGCATCCAGCCCGACCTGCTCCATCTGGTGCACGGTCGCGGTCAGGCGGAAACGCCGGGGTTCCTTGACCAGGCGTGCGGCCTTGACCAGGTTCTCACCGAGGAAGCTGCACAGCGCCTTGATGTTGTGGCCCGTGGCGTGGACGCTGACGCCCAGCCGCTCCAGCGCCGCCAGCACGCCGAAGTCACGCTTCGGCTTCGGACGGTCGTCGGCCACTTCTTCGATGGTGCACACCAGCGCCTGGTGGTCCGGGCGGAACTGCAGCGCGTGTTCACCGAGATCGGCACGATGGGCGACGCGCAGCACCTGCAGCACGCCGGCCGAGTCGAGCAGCTCGATGCCGGTGGCGTCGATGCCGGTCAGCTTGTCCGGAACGCCACGCAGCACTTCGGCCGCGGCCAGCGCGGTCTTGAGGGTCCAGTGGCCGGACAGCCGGATCAGTCCCGGATCCTGAGCGTCCTGTTCGAGCTGGGGGGCGTGGGTCGGGGTCATGGGGGCCATTCGGGTCGCAGCATAACCGTTCTGAATTGCACGTCGCGTCGAACCAGGATGAATTTCTCCAGCAGAGCCTGACGTAGGTAATACTACGGCGCATGTCCGCAGACGCTCACACGATCCCCACGCCCCAGGCCACCTACGCGCAGCGCGTGGCCTTTGTTTCCGAGATCGCCGGCCGCCTGCACAGCTACGGCACAACGGCCCAGCGCCTGGAAGCGGCGGTGGTTGCATTGGCCCGGCAGCTCGATCTGGATTGTGAACCGTGGTCGAACCCCACCGGCATCATCCTCAGTTTCAGCGATCCGGCGCAGGCCATCGGCTCCAGTGACATCACCCGGGTGATCCGGCTGGCGCCCGGCGAGAACGACCTGCACAAGCTCAGCGTGGCTGACGGAATCGCCGAAGAAGTGGCCAACGGCCGCATGAGCATCGCCCAGGGTCACACCGCGCTGCGCCAGCTGGACAAGGATCCGGGCCGGCGCGGCAAGCTGCGCACCATCCTGTCCTTCACCCTCGGTGCGGCCGGCGTTGCAGGCATGTGGAAGCTGCCGTGGCTGGACATCGCCACCGCCGGTGTCATCGGCCTGCTGATCGGCCTGCTCGGCATGGTCACCGACAAGCGCCCGGCCAGCCGTGAAGCGGCCGAAGCACTGGCGGCGCTGCTGGCCGGCCTGGTCGCCACCGTGGTTGCCACCTTCGTGGGCGCGCTGAATCTCAACACGGTGATCATCGCTTCGCTGGTGGTGCTGCTGCCGGGCATGTCACTGACCAATGCGGTCAATGAACTGGCCAGCCAGCACTGGGTGTCCGGCACCGCGCGCTTTGCCGGCGCGTTGACCACGATCATGAAGCTCAGTGTCGGCGCGATGATCGCGGTGACACTGGCCGATGTGCTGGGGCTGGACCCGATGATCCGTGCCTCGCGGCCACAGGGGCCGTGGGTCGAGTGGGGCTCCCTGCTGACGGCGGCGTTCGCCTTCGCCATGTTGTTCAAGGCCAATCGTCGCGACTATCCATGGGTGATCGCCGCCTCGGTGGCCGGTTACGCGATCTCCAAATTTGGTGGTCATGCCTGGGGTACGCCGGCCGGCATCTTCCTGTCGGCGATGCTGCTGACCGCCGGCGGCAACCTGTTCGGGCGCGTGGTCGGCCGTCCCGGCGCGATCATCCGCCTGCCGGGCATCATCATGATGGTGCCCGGCAGCACCAGCCTGCGCGGCGTGCTGACCCTGGTCCAGCAACAGGACGTGGGCGCCGGCCAGAGTGTGTTCCTGACCGTGTTGAACGTGGTGATGGCGCTGGTCGCCGGCCTGCTGTTCGGCAACCTGCTGATGCCGGCGCGCAAGACCCTGTGATCGGGGGCGGTAGCGCCGGGCCATGCCCGGCGGATCGGGAAACCAACCGCTGCGCTCGCCGGGCATGGCCCGGCGCTACCCCAAAAAAACGCCGGCTTTCGCCGGCGTTTTTCATTGCGACCCGATCTGGCCTCAGGCCTTCTTGATCAGGAAATCTTCCGGCTTCTTGCTGCCCTTGGCGGTCAGCTCGGCCATCCAGCGCGGCTGCTTGCCACGACCGGTCCAGGTTTCCTTCGGGTTGGCCGGGTTGCGGTACTTCGGTGCAACCTTGCCCAGCTTGCGGCCGGCGGTCTTGGACGGGGCCTTGGTGGCCTTGGCGACCTTGCGCGCACGCGGTGCGGGTTCACCACCGAACAGTTCCTCGATGGTGTAACCCTCGGTCTTGGCCAGCTTGCTCAGCTGGGCACGCACCTTGGTGATCGGGCGACGCTTGGCGACGATGGTCTGCTGCTTCTTGGCTGTGCGGATCAATGCGCCCAGCTCACGTGCCGACAGGCCGGTCAGGTCGATGCTCATCAACGATTACTCCAGAAACTAATTTAGGGACAGGGACGAGCCGGTCCGTGGCGTCGCGGGACAGAGTAATGAGGAATTAATCCCAGCACAAACAGTTGCGGTCACCGTCTGTCGGCTGGCTGGCCCGGTTGCGACCATTTTGACCGGATTATGTCCGCTGCGATTTTCCGGGGGCGGCCATCCGGCAAAAAAAGACCGGGGTATACCCCGGTCTTTTCCGATCAACCCTGCAGGCGCTGCAGCAGGGTGGCCTTGTCCAGGCTTTCCGCTTCGGCGGCGCGGCGCGAGCGGTACTCGAAGGTCCCTGCGGCCAGGCCGCGCTCGCTGACCACCACCCGGTGCGGGATGCCGATCAGTTCCATGTCGGCAAACATCGCGCCCGGGCGCAGGCCGCGGTCGTCCAGTGCGGCATCCAGACCGGCGTCGCGCAGCTCCTGCAGCAGGCCTGCGGCCGCATCGGCCACGGCAGCGTCGCCCTTCGGATTGATCACACACACCACCACCTGCCACGGCGCCATCGCGTCGGGCCAGATGATGCCGGCGTCATCGTGGTTCTGTTCGATCGCGGCGGCGACCACGCGCGAAATGCCGATGCCGTAGCAGCCCATCGTCATCACCGCAGCCTTGCCGTTCTCGTCCAGCACGGTGGCATCGAGCGCCTTCGCATAGGTGCGGCCCAGCTGGAACACGTGGCCGACTTCGATGCCGCGGGCGATTTTCAGTTCGCCGCCATCCAGCGCACGATCACCGGCACGCACGTTGCGGATATCGGCCACTTCCGGTTCGGCCAGGTCGCGGCCCCAGTTGACGCCGGCCAGGTGGAAACCGGCTTCGTTGGCACCGACGACGAAGTCGGACATCGCCGCCACTTCGCGATCGGCGACCACGCGGATTGGCTTGGCCGGCGCGACCGGACCGAGGAAGCCCGGCACGCTGCCGAGGTATTCGGCGATCTCTGCTTCGCTGGCAAAACGCTGCTCGTCCAGGCCGGCAACCTTGCCCAGCTTGATCTCATTGACCTCGTGGTCGCCACGCACCAACACCAGCACGAACTGCTGTTCCTTGCCTTCACCGGCGATCAGCGCCACCGACTTCACGGTGCGCTGCAGGTCGATGCCGAGCAGGGCGGCAACGTCTTCGCAGGTTCTCTGGATCGGGGTCTCGACCTTGCGCAGCGCTTCGCTGGCCGCAGCGCGCGCAGCCGGATCGGCGGCAATGGCCGCTTCCATGTTGGCGGCGTAGTCCGAACCGGTGGAGAACACCAGCGCGTCTTCACCGGAATCGGCGATCACGTGGAATTCCTGCGAGGCGTCACCGCCGATCGCACCGGAATCGGCCTGCACCATGCGGAAGTCCAGACCCAGGCGGGTGAAGATGCGGCTGTAGGCCACCTTCATGTTTTCGTACTCACGCACGAGGTCTTCGTCGTGCAGGTGGAACGAATAGGCGTCCTTCATCAGGAACTCGCGCGCACGCATCACCCCGAAGCGCGGGCGGATCTCGTCGCGGAACTTGGTCTGGATCTGGTAGAAGTTCACCGGCAGCTGCTTGTAGCTGGACAGTTCGCTGCGCGCGAAATCGCAGGCCGCTTCTTCGGCGGTAGGGCTGTAGCAGAAGGTCTGTTCCTTGCGGTCCTTGATCTTCAGCAGCTGCGGGCCGAACTTCTGCCAGCGGCCGGTCTGCTCCCACAGTTCCTTCGGCTGGATGGTCGGAATCTGGAATTCGACGGCACCGGCACGGTCCATTTCCTCGCGGACGATGCGTTCGACCTTGCGCAGCACGCGCAGGCCCAGCGGCGACCAGGTGTAGAGGCCGGACGCGAGCTTGCGGATCATGCCCGCGCGCAGCATCAGCCGGTGGCTGGTCAGCTCGGCGTCGCTGGGGGTTTCCTTGGTGGTGTGCAGGTGGAACTGGGAGAGGCGCATCGTCGGCTTCGGATTACGGCAGAGACACCTATTCTGCCAGCCCGGCCGGGGGAGGGGTATCGGCCGGGCGGCGCCCGGCACCCGCCGAATCAACGGCAACGTCAAAAGCGGGATTTCTGTGGGATGGCGGGGTGGGTCCGGTTGCGGGGGACGCCGTAAACCCATCCATGGGGGCTTGGCCGCGGCATCCATGCCGCGGACNNCCCACCCCGCCTTCGACAGATTTCTGCGATCTGTCGGAATGGCATGGGCTGCTCTTGGTGGGTGTCGACCTTGGTCGACAGGTAGATCCACGCCATGCGTGGATGTTTTTCGTCCCGATTTCGAAATATCCGATTTCGATGGAGATTCATCCACGCATGGCGTGGATCTACTGGCCACCGGGAATCTGTCGAAGGCGGTGCACTGTGGGTTTGCGGGGTGTGAGCCGCATGGATGCGGCGACCAAGCCTCCATGGACGGATTCACGGCGTCCCCGCAAACCCACAGTGCACCGCCATCCCGCGGGAAGCCGCTTTGGCTGTTGCCGTTGCTCCGGCTGTTGCTTGAAAGCCTCTGCGGGTGCCGGGCGCCGCCCGGCCGATCCCCCCTTCAACCCGCCGGTGGGCAGTACGCCTTGATTGCCGCCTCGGCCAGGCCCTTCTGCGCGCTGCGCTGTTCCGGGGTAAGCGCGGTATCGGCCTTGCCGTCGCCATCGGTGTCCTGCATCACCGGGCCGCTGCCCTCCAGCAGCGCCACGTTGGCGCGGGCGGTGCTGCATTGTTCCGGTACCGGCGCGGCGGAAGGCTCCGGGGCCGCGTCCGTCGCCGGTGTCCTGGCCTGGGCTCGGGTCTCGTATTTGGCCCCGGTCGGCGGCGTTTCCGAATACTGGGTCACGCCCTTGGCGTCCTTCCACTTGTAGACGGGGCCTGCCAGCGCAGTGGTACTGGCCAACAGCAGCAGGTATCCCAGGCAGGACAGGGCACGCATGGCAAACTCCGCAGAATGGGCGTAGAACGCCGATTGCAGCATTGGCGCCGACCGCTGGCAAGTCGATTAAACTGGATTCCATGGACCCGATCACACCGCCGCCGCGCTCGCGCACGATTTACCTGCTGCCCAACCTGTTCACCACGGCTGGGCTGTTCTCTGGCTTCTACGCCATCATCGCCGCGGCCAACGGAGACTTCGTCAACGCCAGCATCGCCGTGTTCGTGGCGGCGGTGATGGATGGCCTCGATGGCCGTGTCGCGCGCCTGACCGGTACCAGCAGCGAGTTCGGCGTGCAGTACGACTCGCTGGCCGATCTGGTCAGCTTCGGCATGGCGCCGGCCCTGGTGATGTACCACTGGTCCCTGTCGGAACTGAAATACGACGGTGAGCTGGTCGGTCGTCTGGGCTGGGCGGTGGCGTTCCTGTACGCCGCCTGCGCGGCGCTGCGCCTGGCCCGCTTCAACACCCAGGTGGCCGTGGTCGACAAGCGCTGGTTCGTCGGCCTGGCCAGCCCGGCTGCCGCCGGCCTGATGATGTCCTTCGTCTGGGCCTTCGCCGATGGCACCCTGGGCTGGAACGGCAACGAGCTGCGCTTCGTGGCGCTGGCGGTGACCCTGGTCGCCGCACTGCTGATGGTCAGCCGCATCCGCTTCTGGAGCTTCAAGGGCGGCGCGGCCAAGGAGGGCGCCCGTTCGGACCGCGTCCCGTTCCTGGTGCTGGCACTGGTGCCGATCGCCATCGCCATCGCGGTGATCGACCTGCCACGCGTGTTGTTCGTCGTCGGCATCCTGTACGCGCTGTCAGGCCCGGTGATGTGGGGCGTGCAGCGCCTGCGCAAGAAGCCCGAGGCGGCGTGAGCCAGGACCTGCCCGTGTTGTGGTCCCCGGCCCAGCAGGCCTGGCTGCAGGCCATGGGCTATACCGTCTATCACGATGGCAAGTTGGCCGCCGAAATGGACGCGGCATTGCAGCTGAGCGTGGCTGAAGCCGCGGCATCGGCACCCGCGCCGGTCGCGCCGACGCGCACGGCGCCACCATCGATGCAGCACGCACCCAGCCAGCGCGACGCGGCGCCGGAACCTCGGCTCGAGCGCGCGCCACCACGCACTGCCGTGCCGGTGGCGGCGCCGGATACCGTACCGGCTGCGGCCCGTCCGCTGCCCACCGGCAACGCGCGCCAGCCGCTGGTGCGCCTGCCTGATCGCCTGCAGATCGCGCTGTTGCGCGCCTCGGGCTGCAATCCGAACGACCCGGCCACACAGACGCTGATGGAAAGCTGGCCGCTGGAACAACTGCGTCGCGACCCTGCAGCCAAGCGCGCGTTGTGGCCGCAGCTGCGCGCGCTGCGCAAGGGCGCAACCGCATGAGTGCGGTCAGCCAGCCCGGGCCGGTGGCGATGCGCGCGCTGCGTGAGAGCGATCTCAATGCGGTGATGGCCATCGAAGTGCGTGGCTACCCCTATCCGTGGACCCGCGGCATTTTCCTGGATTGCCTGCGTGCCGGTTATCCCGGCCTGGCGATGGAGCGCGATGGCCTGTTGATCGGCTATGGCGTGCTCAGCCTCGCTGCCGATGAAGCGCATGTGCTGAACATCTGCATCGATCCGCTGGTGCAGTCGCGTGGGCTCGGCCGCCAGCTGCTGCGTGCGCTGGTCCGTCTGGCCGCTGATCGAGGCGCGCAGCGGGTGTTCCTGGAAGTGCGTCCGTCCAATACGCCAGCCCTGGCGCTGTATCACAGCGAAGGCTTCAACGAGATCGGCCGGCGCCCTCGCTACTACCCTGCCGCGCAGGGGCGCGAAGATGCGCTGGTGATGGCGATCGAACTGGTGGACGGCGAGCTGGAGACAATGCCGCCGCTGTAGTCGGCGTCGCGTGGCCGCTGCGCACGCCGGGCATGGCCCGGCGCTACCGATGCGTTGTTTACGCCAGCCGCAGGGCCAACACGCCGGCCACGATCAACGCCGCCGCCAGCCAACGCGCGCGCGGCACCCGCTCGCGCAGCAGGAACACCGAGATCAGCAGCGCGAACAGGATCGACGATTCGCGCAGCGCCGACACCATGGCCACCGGCACCTGGGTCATCGCCCACAGCGCCATCGCATACGATGCGGTGGTGCCGATGCCGCCGGCCACGCCCAGCGGCCAGTGCTGGCGCGCATACGCCAGCAACTTGCCGCGCTGCCGATGCAGCGCCCACAGCGGCAACGGAATGCCCGACAGCAGGAACAGCCACAACGTGTAGCTCAGCGCATTGCCGGACAGCCGTGCGCCCTGCGCATCGACCAGCGTGTAGGTGGCGATCATCGCGGCGGTCAGCAACGGCAGCCGCAGCTGGCCGCTGCGTGCGCCGCGGGCCATGCACAGGATGCCGCCACTCACCAGAATGACGCCGAGCCAGGCCGACGGCGGCAGGCGTTCGCCGAGCGCGGCGCCGGCCAACGCAACCAGGATCGGCGCGCAGCCGCGCATCATCGGATACGCCAGGCTCATGTCGACCTGCTGGTAGCAGCGTGCGACCAACGCGTAGTACGTCACCTGCAGCAGCACCGATGCGATCAGCCACGGCCAGCTTTCCGCGGCGGGGAAGGGCAGCCACGGCAAGACGAGCGCAGACAACAGCGCGGCGCTGCCGGTGACCAGCACCGTGCCGAGAAACTTGTCCGGCCCGCGTTTGACGATCGCGTTCCAGCTGGCGTGCAGTGCAGCGGCAGCGAGGACCAGCAGGAAGAGGGAAAGCGGCATCGGGTGATGATGCCATGCGGGGAAAAATGAAACGCCGGGCATTGCCCGGCGTCAGCCTTGAAAATGTGCCAATCAAGGTTGGCGTTCTGGTAGGTGCCAACCTTGGTTGGCACGTCACAGCGGTGCGGACCCAGGTCCGCACCCACCACGGAGGCGTTACAGCTTCGCGCGCTGCTCGCGCAGGCCAGCCAGCTGGTTGTTCCAGTCGACCAGGCGCACGCGTTCCTGCTCGATCACCGCTGGCGGAACCTTGTCGGAGAACTTGGCCAGCTTGGTCTCGCTCTTCTCCTGCTCGCCTTCCACGCGCTTGATCTCCTTGTCCAGGCGCGCGCGCTCGGCATCGAGATCAACCAGGCCTTCCAGCGGTACCAGCAGCTTCAGCTCACCGACGATCGCGGCGGCTGCCGGCGGCGCACTCTGTGCGTCGGCCAGCCACTGGATGCTGTCCAGCTTCAGCAGGAAAGCCAGCGAGGCACTGAAGCGCTCGATGCGCACGCGGTCCTGTTCCAGGCCGGCCAGCAGGCGCAGCGGTACCAGCTTGGACGGGGCGACGTTCAGTTCGCTGCGCACGCGGCGCACGGCACTGATCACCGCCTTCAACCATTCAACGTCGGCCTCGGCCTGTGCATGATCGCCCTCGAACTCGGCGGCGGTCGGGTACGGACGCAGCGACAGCGTGGTTTCGGCCAGGCCCAGGCGCGGGGCCAGCTGCTGCCACAGCTGTTCGGTGATGAACGGGGTCAGCGGGTGCAGCAGGCGCAGCAGCGCTTCCAGCACATACAACAGGGTGTGGCGGGTGCTGTCAGCGTCGGCAGCATCGGCGCCATTCAACGCCGGCTTGCTCAGCTCCAGGAACCAGTCGCAGAACTCGTTCCAGGCGAATTCGTACAGGCACTGCGCCAGCAGGTCGAAGCGATAGGCGGCGAAATGGCCCTGCGCTTCGGCGGTGGTAGCGGCCAGGCGCGAGAGGATCCAGCGCTCGGCATCGGTACGCGGCGTCGGCACGCCAGTGAACGCCGCACCTTCGGTGTTCATCAGGGTGAAGCGGCTGGCGTTCCACAGCTTGTTGCAGAAATTCTTGTAGCCCTCGGCGCGGTTCATGTCGAACTTGATGTCGCGGCCATGGGTGGCAAGTGCGGCGATGGTGAAACGCAGCGCATCGGCACCATGGGCGGCGATGCCGTCCGGGAACTCCTTGCGCGTGGCCTTCTCGATCTTCTCCACCATGCGCGGCTGCATCAGCCCGCCGGTGCGCTTGGCCACCAGGTCATCGATGGTGATGCCGTCGATGATGTCCAGCGGGTCGAGCACGTTGCCCTTGCTCTTGGACATCTTCTGGCCCTGGCCATCGCGGATCAGGCCGGTGAAGTAGACGTCCTTGAACGGGACCTTTCCGGTCAGGTTGTCGGTGGCCATGATCATGCGCGCCACCCAGAAGAAGATGATGTCGAAGCCAGTGATCAGCACCGACGACGGCAGGTAGCGGTCGAAACCGCGCTCGGCCATCGCCTGCTCGTTCGGCCAGCCCAGGGTGGAGAACGGCCACAGCTGCGAGGAGAACCAGGTCTCCAGCACGTCGCTTTCCTGGCTCAGCACGACGTCGCTGCCGAGATTGTTCTTCGCCCGCACTTCCTCTTCGCTGCGGCCGACGTAGCAGTTGCCGGTGGCGGCATCGAACCACGCCGGAATGCGGTGGCCCCACCACAGCTGGCGGCTGATGCACCAATCCTGGATGTTGTTCATCCAGTGGCGGTAGGTGTTGATCCAGTTCGGCGGCACGAAGGCGATTGACCCGTCCTCGACCAGCTCCAGACCACGACGCGCCAGTTCGTCCATTTTCACGAACCACTGATCGGTCAGGTACGGCTCGATCACCTGGCCGGTACGGTCGCCGCGCGGCACCTGTAGCTTGTGCGCCTTGGTCTCGACCAGGATGCCGAGGTCTTCCAGTTCACCCAGCACGGCCTTGCGCGCGTCGTAACGGTCCAGCCCCTGGAAACGTTCCGGCGCGTTGTCGTTGATCGCGGCCACCGGGGTGAACAGGTTGATCATCGGCAGGCTGTGGCGCACGCCCACCTGGTAGTCGTTGAAGTCATGCGCCGGGGTGACCTTGACCACGCCGGTGCCGAACGCACGGTCGACGTAGTCGTCGGCGATCACCGGCACGCGGCGGCCGGTCAGCGGCAGCACCACGCTCTTGCCGATCAGGTGCAGGTAGCGCTCGTCTTCGGGATGCACCATCACCGCGGTGTCACCCAGCAGGGTTTCCGGGCGGGTGGTGGCGACCACCAGGTAATCGCGGGTTTCGCGCAGCGTCTCGACGCCGTCGGCATCGCGCTCGACGTGCTCGTAGCTCAGGCCTTCATCCAGCTGGTAGGCGATCGACCACAGGAAACCGTCTTCCTCGGCGCTTTCCACTTCCAGGTCCGAGATCGCGGTCTTCAGCACCGGGTCCCAGTTGACCAGGCGCTGGCCGCGGTAGATCAGGCCCTGTTCGTGCCAGCGCACGAAGGCTTCGATCACCGCTTCGGACGGCTGCGGGTCCATGGTGAAGGTGCTGCGCGACCAGTCGGCCGAGGTGCCGAGGCGGCGCATCTGCCGTTCGATGATGTCGCCGGACTGCTGCTTCCACTCCCACACCTTGCCGATGAAGCCCTCGCGGCCCAGCGAATCGCGGGTCTCGCCGTTGCCTTCCAGCGTCAGGTTGCGGCTGACCACCATCTCGGTGGCGATGCCGGCGTGGTCGGTACCGACCTGCCACAGCGTGTCGTAGCCGCGCATGCGGTGGTAGCGCACCAGCGCATCCATCAGCGTCTGCTGGAAAGCATGGCCCATGTGCAGGGTGCCGGTCACGTTCGGCGGCGGCAGCAGGATGGTGTACGGCTCGCCCTTGCCGGACGGCTTGAAATGGCCGGCCTTCTCCCAGGCCTCGTAGAGGTCGGTCTCGAAGGACTTCGGGTCGTAGCTGGAGGCGAGTTGGGTCATGCGGGGGAACCAGTCATCAAGGCGGGAAGGGAGATCAGCGCGACCCGAGGGTGCGCCGGATCTTCTGGTCGGTGTGGTACTGGCTGACCGAATAGGCAGCCCAGATCGCGGCGGGCAGCCAGCCGATCAGGGTGATCTGCAGGATCAGGCAGACGATGCCGGCAAACGGCCGGCCGATGGTGAAAAAGGACAGCCAGGGAAGAATCAGGGCGATCAGCAGGCGCATCAAGGGGTCCTCGCAGGGCTTACATGTCGTGCTTGTTCAGGTCGTAACCGGCGGTCTTGTACTGGCGCCAGCGCTCGCGCAGCGGTTCGCGCGCTTCCGGATCGGCCGGCACCACTTCCAGCACGCGCTCGCACTGGCCCAGCCAGGGTTCGTCGCGCAGGTTGATCACCAGCGGCCGCACCGGGGCCTCACCGCCGGGCGGGGCGATCAGTACCAGCGCCTCTTCCTCGTCCACATCCTCACCCACGATCTGGTGCGGAATGTAGGCATCGTCGTCGAACGACCAGAGAAGTTCGTCCAGTTCTTCGGCCTGGGCCTGGTCGCGGGCCAGCACCAGGGTGAACAACCCGGCGTCGTTGGCCTTGCGCGCCAGTTCGCAGACCAGGCGCAACGGCTCGGTCAGGAAGCGGGGCTTGGCGATCAGGTAGAAGTCGGCGCGGGGCATGGCGGCATCCAGGTGAGGCAGGTGCCGATCCATGCCGGCTGACGGCTGGAGCGGCGAGGCCCCGGCCGGCGGTTGCCGGCCAGGGTCAGGTACAGCGTCAGGCGCGGGCGACCTGGTCCAGCAGCCACTGGCTCAGCAGGCCGACCGGACGGCCGGTGGCCATGCCGCGCTTGCCTTCATCGCTGGCCACGCCGGCGATGTCCAGGTGGGCCCAGCGCTGGCCTTCGGCGAAGCGCGACAGGAAGCAGCCGGCGGTGATGGCACCGGCCCAGCGGCCGCCGATGTTGTAGACGTCGGCGAAGCTGGAATCCAGCATCGGCTGGTACTCGTCCCACAGCGGCAGGCGCCAGGCGCGGTCGAAGACCTGCTCGCCGGCGGCCAGCAGCTCGTTGGCCAGGTCATCGTGCTTGCTCATCAGGCCCGCGGTCTGGTGACCGAGGGCGACCATGCAGGCACCGGTCAGGGTGGCCACGTCGACCAGCGCCTGCGGCTCGAAGCGCTGCGCGTAGGTCAGGGCGTCGCACAGGATCAGGCGGCCCTCGGCGTCGGTGTTGCCGACTTCGATGGTCTTGCCCGACATCGAGGTGATGACGTCGGACGGGCGGTAGGCATTGCCGTCGATGGCGTTTTCCACCGCCGGCACCACCACCACCAGGTTCAACGGCAGCTTGGCCTTGACCGCAGCGACGAAGGTGCCGATGACGTTGGCGCCACCGCACATGTCGTACTTCATCTCTTCGATGCCGCCCTGGGTCTTCAGGTTGACGCCACCGGTATCGAAGGTGATGCCCTTGCCGACCAGCACGTAGGGCTTGGCGTCGCCGCCATTGCTCCACTTCAGCACCACCAGGCGCGGGCGGTTGGCCGAGCCACGGGCCACGGCCAGCAGCGAGCCCATGCCCAGCGCTTCCATCTGGGTCTCGTCGAGGATCTCGGCTTCGGCACCGTCATGCTCGCCGGCGAATTTCACGCCCACTTCAGCCAGGTAGGCCGGGGTGCAGTAGTTCGGCGGCAGGTTGCCCAGCTCGCGGGCAAACTCGACGCCGGCGGCGATGGCCTGGCCCTGGGCCAGGGCCTGCGCGTCATCACCGGCGATAGCCAGCTGGGCCAGGCCGGCATCGTCGGCCTTCTTCTTGCCCAGGGTGGCGGTGTAGCGGTAGGCCGCGTGGTCGGCGGCAATCACCGCCTGGCGGATCGCCCAGGCCGCGTCGCGGTCCTTCACCGCCACCTCGGACAGGGTGAACAGTGCGCTGCGGGCAGCGCCGGCCTTCAGCGCGCGTACGGCATCGCCGACCGCCTTCAGGTACTGCGGCACGCCGAAGCGGGCGGCATCGCCGAGGCCGACCACCAGCACGCGCGGAGCGGTCACGCCCGGCAGGTCGTGCAGCAGGGTGGTGGCGCCGGTCTTGCCGGACAGGTCGCCGCGCTGGGCCAGGGCGGCCAGGCGGCCACCGCTCGCAGCATCCAGTGCCTGCGCGGACGCAGTCAGGGTATGGTCGGCATAGGCGCCGACGACGAGGCAGTCAACGGCGGCCGAAGCCGCAGCGAGGTGGTTCAGGGTGAATTCGAGAGCCATTGAGCAGATTCCATTGGCAAGTCCGTACAATCGCGGACCGTTTACGCCCAGACGCTAGACTGGGCGGCACCGCGAACGAACCTGAGAGTTTAAACCACCGCCCCATGTTGAAGCTCGACCGCTATCTATTGGGCGATTTCGTCCAGAGTTTCCTGGCTACCCTGATCGTCCTGCTGGTGGTCAGCGTGGGCGGCGTGCTGGTGGACATCCTCGGCAACATCGCCGACGGGCGGCTGCCGGCCAAGCTGCTGTTCTCGCAGCTGGGCCTGCAGTTCATCGTCTACATGCCGCTGATCCTGCCGCTGGCACTGATGCTGGGCCTGCTGCTGGCCATCGCCCGCCTCTACCGCGACTCGGAAATGGCGGTCATCACCGCCATCGGTGTCGGCCCCAAACGCCTGCTCAAGCCCCTGCTGCTGCTGGTGCTGCCGGTGATCGCGGTGGTCGGCGCCTGTTCGTTGTGGCTGGGGCCCTGGGCCCAGCGCACCGCCGAACAGATGATCCAGGACGCCAACCGCAGCGTGCTGATGGCCGGCCTGGAGCCTGGCCGGTTCACCCCGCTGCCCAATGGCGGCGTGGTCTACGTCGCCTCGATCTCCCCCGATGGCAGCCAGCTGGGCCGGGTGTTCCTGCAGCGGCAGAAGGAGGATCGCCTTGAAGTGGTGTCCGCCGCCAGCGGTCGCATGTACTTCGAAGGCGCCCGCCAGCGCTTCCTGGAACTGGATGATGGCCACCAGCTGGAAGGGCCGGCGGCCGGCGCACTGGATTACCGTCTGGCGACCTTCGCCCGCAACGACGTGGCCCTGCCCGACGGCAGTGAGGCCCGCAAGAGTGATGATCCCGAACTGATGCCGACCACCGCGCTGTTCGGCGACAAGCGTCCCGAGGCGCAGGCACAGCTGCACCGCCGCCTGGCCCCGCCGCTGATCGCGCTGGCCTTCGCCCTGCTGACCGTGCCGCTGGGCCGCAGTTCGCCGCGCCAGCAGCGTTACGGCCGGATGATGCTGGCCCTGCTGGCCTACATGGTCGGCACCAACATGATGTTCATCGGCAGCGGCTGGATTGCCAACGGCCAGATTCCGTCGGCGCTTGGCCTGTGGTGGCTGACCCTGCCGCTGCTGGCACTGGCGATCTGGATGTACGCGCGTGACGGCCGCATGGCCCGCCCGAAGGGAGCCCGCGCATGATGCTGCGACCGATGCGTTTCGATCTGTACCTGGGCCGCGCGGTGCTGGGTACCGTGCTGCTGACCTGGGCGGTGCTGGTCGGCCTGGACGTGCTGATGGCCTTCTCCGGCGAGTTCAAGGACATCGGCAAGAACGGCTATTCGCTGGGCCATGCGGCAGCCTGGGTGCTGTACACCGTGCCGCGCCGGGCCTACACGATGTTCCCGACCGCAGCGGTGATCGGCGCGCTGATGGGCCTGGGCCAGCTGGCCGCGACCTCGGAGCTGACCGCGCTGCGCGCGCTGGGCCTGTCGCGCAAGCGCCTGAGCGTGTCGGTGGCGATCGCGCTGTCGCTGCTGACCGGGCTGATGGTGATCAGTGCCGAGACCCTGGGGCCCTGGGGCCAGAACCGCGCCGATTCGCTGAAGATGAGTGCCAAGTGGGGCACCGACATGGCGGTGGCGCGTTACTCCGGCCTGTGGGCGCGCGAGGGTGACACCTTCCTCAACGCACAGACGGGCGAAGAACAGCTGGTGGGCGAAAAGGGCACCCGGCTGATCCTGCGTGACGTGCGCCTCTACAGGATCAACGAGGACGGGCGGGTCGGCACGCTGACCCATGCCGCCACCGCCGAGCATGACAAGGACGGCTGGGTGCTGACCGGCGTGCGCCGCGACACCTTCGGCGAGCGCTCGGCAACGCGCCAGGAAGTGGCCCGTGAGCCGTGGAATTCCAAGCTGGACGCCGGAGCCCTGGCCACCGGCATCGCCAAGCCGCGCAACCTCAGCGTGTCCGAGCTGAGCACCAGCATCGCCTACCGCGAGCGCAACGGGCTGGATGCACGCGACTATGAGGATGTGTACTGGAGCCGCTGGTTCTATCCGTTGAATGTGCTGGCGCTGTGCCTGGCGGCGGTGCCGTTCGCGTTCGGTTCGCTGCGCAGTGGCGGCATGGGCAAGCGCCTGTTCCTGGGCATCCTGTTCGCGCTGGCGTTCTGGCTGCTGCAGCTGTTCTTCGGTCGCATGGCCGGCGCGCTGAAGTTCGACTACCGCATTGCCTACGCGCTGCCGCCGATCGTGATGCTGGCGGTGTCCGGATTGTTGTTCCGGCGCAAATCGGGCTGATTCCGGTAGCGCCGGGCATGGCCCGGCGCTCCCAGGACAGGTCAGCGCTTCGGCATCCGCAGCACCCGCGTGGCGCTCGCGCGGTCGTGCCAGGTCAGCCGCTGGCGATCCACCAGCGCCCACCAGAAGCCCACTCCGCCCAGCAGCAACGACAGCGTGCCCACCGCAAACCGCAGCCACAGCTGGCCGCGTCGCAACGGCGTGCCATCGCGTGATTCCAGCTTCAAGCGCCACGGGCGCATGCCCAGTGTCTGCCCGCCGCGCCGCCAGCTGGCGGTGGCATACCACCCGGTCAAGCCCCAGCACACTGCCCACAGCAGCCATTGCCAAGCGCTGAAAGGCGCGATGTTGTCGCGCTGCGCATGGCCGCTGAAGGTATAGGCCAGGGTGAACACGGTGCCGGCCAGCATCCACAAGGCCAGCACCGGCAACGCGTCATAGATCATCGCCAGCAGGCGCCACAGCAGCAGCGCGCGCGGGCGGGGCGTATCAGCGGCGACGTGGGCCGCATCGGTGGCGGGGCTCGACATGTGCCGAGCATACGCAATGCTGGCCGTGCCCGCAGTTGGCCTCGTATCCTGCGTGCATGGCCGCCACTTCCACTCCCGCCGAACGTCGTCAGCTGGTCCAGCAACTGCCCGAGCTGCGCGGCGAGGACAGCCAGCGCATCCTGCGTTTCCTCGACGCGATCTGGGCCGAGCACGGCCTGGCCCGTGCCACGCTGGACAGCTACCGCCGCGACCTCGAAGGCCTGGCGCGCTGGTGTGATGGACGCGACGGGGGGCTGGCCGGTGTTGAACGTGCCGGCCTGTTCGATTACCTGGCATGGCGCACCCGTCACAACTGGTCGCCGCGCAGCAACGCGCGCTTGCTGTCGGCGCTGCGCGCGTTCTTTGCCGACGCTGTGCGGCGTGGCGAACGCAGTGAAGATCCCAGTGCACTGCTCGATCCGCCGAAGCTGCCACGGCTGCTGCCCAAGGCGCTGGCCGAGAGCCAGATCGATGCGCTGCTGGCGGCGCCGGATATCGACAGTCCGCTCGGCCTGCGCGACCGCGCCATGCTGGAACTGATGTATGCCGCCGGGCTGCGCGTGAGCGAGCTGGTGCTGCTGCCTGCCACGGCGGTGAACCTGCGCCAGGGGGTGCTGCGGGTGACCGGCAAGGGCAGCAAGGAGCGCCTGGTGCCGCTGGGCGAGGAGTCGCAGTACTGGCTGGAACGTTACCTGCAGCAGTCGCGACCGCAACTGGTGGGCAAGGGCAAGGTGCAGGCGCTGGCCGACGGGCAGACGCCCTTGTTCATCGAACCGGCCCTGCATGGCTTGACCCGCCAGGCGTTCTGGCACCTCGTCAAGCGTTATGCGGCGGTGGCCGGCATCGACCCAGCGCGGATCAGTCCGCATGGCCTGCGGCACAGTTTCGCCACCCACCTGCTGAACCGTGGCGCCGATCTGCGCGCGCTGCAGATGCTGTTGGGCCACAGCTCACTGTCCACTACCCAGATCTACACGCTGGTCGCACGCGAACACCTGCAGAAACTGCACGCCCGCCATCATCCACGCGGCTGAGCCCACGGCTGAACCCCTGCCGGGCCTGTGCGCGGCATCGCGGACCGCTCAGGATGGCTGTGTCAGAATCCGAAGTCTTCTTTCTGCTGCGGACTGCTCCATGCTCCGATTCGCCATCGCCGCCGTGTTCGGCGCGCTCAGCCTGAGTGCCTGCGCCCAGCCCGCCCCGCCCGCCGCAAAGGCGCCCGCCGCAGCGGCAGCCAAGGCCGGTCCTGCCGCCACCGCCAATGCTCCGGCCGAGCAGGCCGTGCGCAAGGCACTGACCGAGCTCAACCCCGGCTTCCAGGTGGATTACATCGGCGCCGCGCCCTTCCCTGGCTTCCGTGAAGTGGTGGTCTCCGGCCAGCTGCTGTACGTCTCCGACGACGGCCGCTACCTGTTCCAGTCGCAGCCCTACGACACCCGCGCCAAGAGCCCGGCCAACAGCGAAGGCCTGCTGGGCTACCGTCGCGACCTGCTGGCCAAGGCCAATCATGGTGACCGCATCGTGTTCGCCGCGCCGAACGCGAAATACACCATCAGCGTGTTCACCGATATCGAATGCGGCTACTGCCGCAAGCTGCACCAGGACATCGCCGAGCTCAACCGCAACGGCATCACCGTTGAATACCTGGCGTTCCCGCGCATGGGGCTGGGCAGCAAGGATTACACCGACATGATCTCGGTCTGGTGCGCGGCCGATCGTCGCCAGGCCCTGACCAATGCCAAGCGTGGTGGCACGGTGGCCGCGAAGAACTGCACCAACCCGGTGGCCATGCAGTACGCCCTGGGCCAGCAGCTGGGGGTGAACGGTACGCCGGCCATCTTCGCGCCGGATGGCACCCAGCTCGGCGGCTACCTGCCGCCGGCGCAGCTGCGTGCCGCGCTGGAGAAGCTGTCGGCCAAGCGCTGACCGAAACGCCGCCGGGCATGGCCCGGCGCTACCGTGGATGGGCGGGTAGCGCCGGGCCATGCCCGGCGGATGTGGCAACGCGAACGAGGCCGGGGACGTAGTGCGTCCCCGGCCTTTTTCCTACTTCAAGCCATCACTGACCGCCTTGGTCAGCGTGCCCTGCGCGTCGTCGCCGCTGAACTCCCAGACAAACGCACCGCCCAGTCCCTGGGTCTTCACGTAGCCCATCTTGCGGGTGATGTTGGCCGGGGTATCGAAGCTCCACAGCGTGCTGCCGTTGTAGATCCAGGTGGCCCCGGCGGTATTGTCGGTATAGCCCTGCCACGCCAGGTTCTTCAGCACCTTCCAGTCTTCGATGCCGGCCTCGTAGGTGCCCGGTGCCGCACCGGTGGCGCTCTGGTACAGGCCGTTGTTGGCGTTGGTCACCCCGGTCCAGCCGCGCCCGTAATAGCCGATGCCCAGGTTGAGCTTGGCGGCGGGAACACCGCGGCTGATGAAGGCCTCGATGGCATCGTTGCTGTTGTACAGCTTCTGGTCGCCGGTGGACGGATCACTCGGCGAATCGAACAGCGCCGACTGGTGATTGGTCTTCGCATCCCACGCGCCGTGGAAGTCGTAGGTCATCACGTTGATGTAGTCCAGGTACGGGTGGTACGCGGCCGGATCGGTGACGCGGATCTTGTCGATGCCGGCGCCGACCGCCACCGTCAGCAGCAGGCCCGGACGCACCGCATCGAGCTGGCGACGGAACTCGGCCATCAGCGCGGTGAAGTTGGCACTGTCCTCGGGCGTGCCGCAGGCGATACCGCAGGCCACCGGGTATTCCCAGTCGATGTCGATACCGTCGAACACGCCCAGTGCTGCCCCCGGGCCACCGGCGCCGTCGGTCACCGGCAGGTTGCCCTTGATGTAGGCGTCGATGCACGAGGCGACGAAGGCCTGGCGGTTGGCCGGCTGCGCCGCGCTGGAGAAGCCGCGCGACCAGGTCCAGCCACCCAGCGAGATCAGCACCTTCATGCCCGGGTACTTGGCCTTGAGCTGCTTGAGCTGGTTCCAGTTGCCACGCAGCGGCTGGTCCCACGTATCGGCGCTGCCGCTCACGCTTTCGCCGGCACCGAAGGCCTTGCTGTAGTCGGCGAAGGCATCGCCACCGGCACCGCTGTTCGGGTCCGACGCCTGGGTGATGCCCACTTCGCAGCGGTTGTTGCGCACGTTGCCGAAGGCGTAGTTGATGTGGGTCAGGCGCGCGGCCGAACCGCTGCTGTCGATGTTCTTGACCCGGTAGTTGCGGCCATAGATGCCCCACTGGGTGAAGTAGCCGATGACCCGCTTGCCGGTGGTGCCACCGTCGCCGGCCAGGGTGCTGGCGGTCACCGCCGTGCCCTGTGCGGAGGCATTGCCGGCGTTGTCGCGGGCGCGCACGCGGTAGCTGTAGCTGGTGGAGGCGGTCAGCCCGCCATCGACATAGCTGGCGCTGGACGGTGAACCGACCAGGCTGCCGTTGCGGTACACGTCGTAGCCGGCCAGGCCGCTGCCTCCGGTGTTGTCGGTGGAGGGACTCCAGCTGAGCGCGATGCTGTTGGCGGTGCGGGTGCCCACGGCCAGGCCGCCGGGCACGCTGGGTGCGGTGGTATCGCCACTGGCCGCGTTGACGGTGATGGTGATGGTCGCGGTGCTGGCGGTGGCGTTGTTGTTGTCGGTGGCGACCGCGCGCAGGGTATGGCTGCCGGCGCTGGCGTTGGCCCAGCTGGCGCTGTACGGCGCGCTGGTGTCGACGCCCAGCGAACTGCCGTCGCGGAAGAACTCGACCTTGCTGACGCTGCCGTCCGCATCGCTGGCATTGGCGGTCACATTGACCGTGCTGCCGGCGCTGAAAGTGGCGCCGTTGGCCGGCGAGGTCAGGCTGACCACCGGCGGCTGGTTGGCGCCGCTGCCGTCGCAGGCGCCGAGGTTGGTGTAGTAGGGCGCCCCGGCCGGATGGTCCGGCGGTGCGTTCCAGATGTCCTGGTTCGCCCGGTAGAGGACGCCTCCTTTCTGCAGGGTATCGCCACTCCGGTAGATCTTGGCCTGGTCCCATTCGGCCACGCCGGCACAGCTGGCGGCCTGGGCCAGGCCGGGCAGGGCAACGGCCCCGGCGAGGGCCAGCAGCCAGGCCAGACGGCGCGGGCGACAGCGTTGAAGGGAAGGGTGGGCACTGCGTACATCGGCACTCTGCACAAGCGGGTCGTACATGGTGTGTCTCCGATCGATGGTTGGCGCACGGGCCACGACGGCGCCGCACGTAACGCAGGGTCCGGACATCGCCCGGGAAGGCGACGGAGGGGGCGGACGGAGGTACCTGGTGGGCCGGGGAGAGAGTCCGGCGCCAGGTAGGGACAACGTTGTCATCAATTGCGTGGTCAATCCGTGAGCGAGTGCATGGTTCGGGGATTTGGCGGAGAGCGGCGCTGGCGCGTGGTCGGCAGCCATCGGCGGAGCCCCCCTCGTGGTTGGGGTGGTCGTTTACAGCGGATTTCTGGGGGTTGGCCGGGTGTGTGGGCTGCGCAGGGGGCGCCGTGAATACGTCCCTGTAGGCTCGGGCGCGCCATCCATGGCGCTTACGCCCCTGCGCAGCCCACCCACCCGGCCACGGACAGGTTCCTGCGGCGCCAGCCACGAAAGACGAACAAAAAATCAAAATCAAACGCCGATCGCTTCGCTCTCAGGCGTTTGATTCCAGGCATTCCTTGGTTGCCGGCGAGCGGCCGGCACTACCGGAAGCATCCACGCATGGCGTGGATCTACCGTGTCGACCAAGGTCGACACCTACCAACAGCAGCAGGAAACTGTCGAAGGCGGGGTGGGTCCGGTTGCGGGGGTGTCCGCGGCATGGATGCCGCGGCCAAGCCCCCAGGGACGGGTTTACGGCGTCCCCCGCAACCGGACCCGCCCCGCCATCCCACGGAATGCCCGCTTTGGCTTTGGCCGTTGCCGTTGCCTGCGCTCTGGCCTCTGCGGGTGCCGGGCGCCGCCCGGCCGAAGCCTACCCCCGCTTCCGGTACAATGTCGGGCCCGTTTCCCAACTACGGTTCCCCGGACATGATGGTCCTCGAGGGCGCGCCCGCCCTGTCGCCGTTCCGCCGCGAACGTCTTGAATCCCGCCTGCAGTCCATCGCTCCCTCCCTGCGCATCAGCGGTGCCTGGCACGTCTACTTCGTGCAGGCCGAGGGCACTGCCGCCCCCGACGTCGATACCCTGTGCCGCATCCTGGAAGCCCGTCCGCAGTCCGAGGCGGTCGCTGACGGTGCGGTCAGCCGCATCGTGGTGCCGCGCCTGGGCACGCTGTCGCCGTGGTCGAGCAAGGCCAGCGAACTGGTCCGCGGTGCCGGCCAGCCGGTGAGCCGGGTCGAGCGTGGCCTGCGCATCGACGTACTGGGATGGCCGGCCGATGCCGCCGCCCAGCAGGCATTGATCAAGGTGCTGCACGACCCGATGACGCAGTCGGTGCTGGAGACCGTCGATCAGGGCCAGTCCCTGTTCTCGACCCCGGCCCGTGGCGAACTGGAGCGCGTGCCGGTGGACCAGCTGGAGGCCGCCAACCAGCGCCTCGGCCTGGCCATGGCGCAGGACGAGATCGACTACCTGCGCGAACGCTTCACCGCGCTGGGCCGGTCGCCGTCGGACGTGGAACTGATGATGTTCGCGCAGGCCAATTCCGAGCACTGCCGGCACAAGATCTTCAATGCCAGCTGGACCATCGACGGCCAGGAGCAGGACCGCTCGCTGTTCCGGATGATCAAGAACACCCACCAGCAGACGCCGCAGCACACGCTCAGCGCGTACAGCGACAATGCGGCGGTGATCGAAGGCCACCCGGCCTCGCGCTATCGCCCGGACCCGGCCAGCGGCGAGTACCGCCGCGAACCGCAGGTGCCCAGCGCGTTCCAGATCAAGGTGGAAACGCACAACCACCCGACCGCGATCGCGCCGTTCCCGGGCGCGTCGACCGGCGCCGGTGGTGAAATCCGCGACGAAGGTGCAACCGGTCGTGGTGGCAAGCCGAAGGCTGGCCTGAGTGGTTTCTCGGTCTCGCACCTGCGCATTCCCGAGCTGCCGCAGCCGTGGGAAGCGCCGCGTGCGCTGAACCCGCGCATGGCGCCGGCGCTGGAAATCATGACCGACGGCCCGCTCGGCGGCGCTGCGTTCAACAATGAATTCGGCCGCCCGGCCCTGCTCGGCTACTTCCGCAGCTTCGAACTGCCGGAAGGCGCCGACCTGGTACGCGCCTACGACAAGCCGATCATGCTGGCCGGTGGCCTCGGTGCCATCGACCGCGTGCAGGTCGACAAGATCCTGCTGCAGGACGGCGATGCCGTGATCGTGCTCGGCGGCCCGGCGATGCTGATCGGCCTCGGCGGCGGTGCCGCCAGTTCGGTCGCCTCCGGTGAAAGCGCCGAGGATCTGGACTTCGCCAGCGTGCAGCGCGACAACCCGGAAATGGAGCGTCGCTGCCAGGAGGTCATCGACCGCTGCGTGGCGATGGGTGCCAACAACCCGATCAAGTTCTTCCATGACGTCGGTGCAGGTGGCCTGTCCAACGCCATTCCCGAACTGCTGCACGATTCCGGCGTGGGCGGCATCATCGACCTGGGCAAGGTGCCCACCGACGATCCGTCGCTGTCGCCGATGCAGCTGTGGTGCAACGAGTCGCAGGAGCGCTACGTGCTCGGTGTGGCGCAGGAGCGCCTGGCCGAATTCGCGGCGCTGTGCGCGCGCGAGCGCTGCCCGTTCGCTGCGGTCGGTGTCGCCACCGCAGCCGAACACCTGGTGGTGGCCTATGGCGCCGTGCCGGGCAACATCCCGGCCGATGCGCCGATCGACCTGCCGATGGACGTGCTGTTCGGCAAGCCGCCGAAGATGCACCGCGATACCGCGCACCCGCCGGCACCGCGCTGGCCGGCGCTGAAGACCGGTGGCATGGATCTGCAGGAAGCCGGTCTGCGCGTGCTCGCGCACCCGACCGTAGCCTCCAAGAACTTCCTGGTCACCATCGGCGACCGCAGTGTGGGCGGCCTGACCGCACGCGAGCAGATGGTCGGCCCGTGGCAGCTGCCGGTGGCCGACGTGGCGATCACCCTGGCCGACTTCGACGGCGTGGCCGGCGAGGCGATGGCACTGGGCGAACGCACGCCGCTGGCGCTGCTGGACGCGGCTGCTTCGGCCCGCATGGCCGTTGGCGAAGCACTGACCAACCTGTGCGCGGCCCCGGTCGATGCGCTGGATGAAATCAAGCTGTCGGCGAACTGGATGGCCGCGGCCGGCCACCCGGGCGAAGACGCGCTGCTGTACGACGCGGTGAAGGCGGTGGGCATGGAACTGTGCCCGCAGCTGGACATCAGCATCCCGGTGGGCAAGGACTCGCTGTCGATGCAGGCGCAGTGGCACGACCAGGGCGAGGCGCACAAGAGCGTGTCGCCGGTGTCGCTGGTGATCACCGCGTTCGCGCCGGTGGCCGATGCGCGTCAGCAGCTGACCCCGCTGCTGGACCGCGATATCGACAGCGAGCTGTGGTTGATCGGCCTCGGTGCCGGCAAGCAGCGCCTTGGCGGTTCGATCCTGGCCCAGGTGCACGCCGACCATGGCGACCTGCCGGCGTTCGCCGGTGCCGCCCCGGACCTGGACGACCCGCAGCGCCTGCGTGGCTTCTTCGAGCTGATCCGCGATGCACGCCAGGCCGGCCTGCTGCGCGCGTACCACGACCGCAGCGACGGTGGTGCGTTCGCCGCGCTGTGCGAAATGGCCTTCACCTCGCGCCTGGGCCTGGACATCACCCTCGACGCCTGGGGCGATGATCCGTTCCGCAGCCTGTTCAATGAAGAACTGGGCGCCGTTGTGCAGATCGCCCGCGAAGACCGCGCCGCGTTCGCCGACCTGGTCGAGCGCCACGCGCTGACCGAGTGCGCGCAGCGCATCGCCAAGCCGACCACCGCGCCGGTGGTGCGGGTGTCGCTGGGCGGTGACTCGCTGGCCGAATGGCGCTGGGAAGCGTTGTTCGACGCCTGGTGGTCGGTGACCCACGCCATGCAGAAGCGCCGCGACAATCCGGCCAACGCCGATGCCGAGCGCGAGATCGCCCGCGCCTTCACCGCGCCGGGCCTGAAGCCGAAGTTGAGCTTCGATCCCAATGAGGATGTCGCCGCACCGTTCGTGCAGACCGGGGCGCGTCCGCGCGTTGCGATCCTGCGCGAACAGGGCGTCAACGGCCAGATTGAAATGGCCAACGCCTTCGAACGTGCCGGCTTCCGCGCATTCGACGTGCACATGAGCGACCTCATCGAAGGCCGCGTGGCGCTGCAGGACTTCACCGGCCTGGTCGCCTGCGGCGGCTTCAGCTACGGCGACGTGCTCGGTGCCGGCCGCGGCTGGGCGACCTCGATCCTCGAGCGCACTGCGCTGCGCGATGCCTTCGCCGCGTTCTTCGCGCGTGAGGACAGCTTCGCCCTGGGCGTGTGCAACGGCTGCCAGATGATGAGCCAGCTGAAGGACATCATCCCCGGTGCCGAGCACTGGCCGCAGTTCCGCCGCAACGCCAGCGAGCAGTTCGAAGCCCGCACCGCGCTGCTGGAAGTGGTGGAGTCGCCGTCGATCCTGCTGCGTGGCATGGCCGGTTCGCGGCTGCCGGTGGCGGTGGCGCATGGCGAAGGCCAGGCGGTGTTCGACAACGCCGTCGACCAGGCCACAGCCCGTGTCGCGTTGCGCTACATCGACGGCAACGGCAACGTCGCCAGCCACTACCCGCTGAATCCGAACGGCTCGCCGGACGGCATCACCGGCCTGACCAGCACCGACGGCCGGGTGACCATCATGATGCCGCACCCGGAGCGCACCCCGCGCGCGCTCAACCTGAGCTGGGCCCCGTCCGAGTGGCAGGGCGATTCACCGTGGATGCGCATGTTCCGCAACGCACGGGTGTGGTGCGGCTGATCGCACACGCGTTGCGCAGCTGACGATGCCATCGCGTATGGAAACCCGCCGGGAAACCGGCGGGTTTTTCTTTTTGAATACGGAAACTCCTGTGCTGTCCATCAGTTACATACGTTTTCATATGTGAGGATTCCCTCACGCATGCCTAACAAAATACGTACATAAACAAGTGAAACAGTGAACTGCTTCACGGCAATGGCTTTTGCTGCGTCAAACTCTTGACGATTCGCAAAGATGCCGTTAACACTTGACCCCCGTTTCAAATCTGTTCATCCCGCAGTAACCGCACGGCGCACGCGCTCGGTTTTCTGTCCCTGCGCGCCGTTCGGCAATACACCGCAGTAAATCACGCGAATAACGCCCCCAGGGGACGTTGAACCACGAAGGTTCGGCGGTGGCGTTGCTTTGCCCAAAACCAGTCCAATCAGGAGCCGTACCGATGAATCGGATTTATCGCAAGGTCTGGAACAAAGCATTGGGTCAGTTGGTGGTGGCCTCGGAACTGGCCTCTTCCAGCTCATCAGGCGGGGTCGTCGACCAGCGCCGCAGTGCGACGGATGCCGCGCCGGCACGACTGGCCGCAGCGTTGGCCTTGGCAATGGGACTGGGAATGACCGGCATCGTTTCGGCGCAGTCGGTCGAGATTGGCGGCAGCGCGAACTGCGTGGTGCTCAACAGCAAAGTGGTGGACAAGTGCGCGGTCGATGGCACTGCCAGCGCCAAGGGCAGCAACGCGGTGGCGATCGGCGCGGGTACCAGCGCCACCGGTGCCAACAGCGTGGCGCTGGGCGCCGGTTCCAAGGCAGCTCGCGCCAACACCGTCTCTGTCGGTGATGCCGGCAAGGAACGGCAGGTGACCAACGTCGCCGCCGGTACCGCCGCCACCGATGCGGTGAACAAGGCGCAGCTGGATGCACAGGCACGCGCCACGCAGGCTGCGCTTGCGCAGGCGGCGGCCGAGGGCAGCCGCTATTTCAAGGCCGATGGCGCGGGTGACAACAGCGACGCGGCGAAGATCGAAGGCGAGGGCGCCATCGCGGTCGGCAGTGGCAGCCAGTCGCTGGCCAACGCCACCACTGCGGTCGGCACCCAGGCGATTGCTGCGGGCGTCGGGGCCAGTGCCTTCGGCCAGAACGCGCTCGCCTTCGGTGATGCCAGCGTGGTGGTCGGGCAGAGCGCGGCGGCATTCGGCCTGGGCGATACCGCCGTCGGTGCCCATGCCGTGGCCGCCAGCGAGAACGGCGCAGCCACCGCACTGGGTGCACTGTCCGAAGCCAGCGCCGATGGCGCCACGGCAGTGGGTGCAGGCGCAGTGGCCATGGGCCCGGGCAGCACCTCGCTGGGCCGCGGTGCAACTGCCGCCAACGAAGCCTCCATTGCCGTCGGTGCGTTCAGCACGGCGGCGGGCGAGTACAGCACCGCGCTGGGTTCCAACTCGGCCGCCGTGGCCACCGGCAGCGTGGCATTGGGCGCCGGCTCGCTGGCCGATCGCGTGGATACCGTTTCGGTGGGTGCGGTCGACTACGGCCTGACCCGGCAGATCACCAGTGTTGCCGCAGGTACCGAAGATACCGATGCGGTCAACGTCGGCCAGTTGAAGGGTGTGGCGGCAGTAGCCGATACCACCGCCAAGCGCTTCCAGGCCACCGGCAGCAGCAACAGCGATGCTGGCGCATTGGCCGAGGGAGATGACGCGCTCGCCGCTGGCGAAGCCGCCAATGCAATCGGCAACGGCACAACCGCCGTCGGTGCAGGTGCGACCGCTGTCGCGCAGAGCGCCACTGCAGTCGGCAACAACGCGCTGGCCTCGGGCCAGAACAGTGCGGCCTTCGGCAACAACGCGCAGGCAGTCGGTCCGGGCAGCGTCGCCGTCGGCGGTGCTGCGGTGGATGCTGATGGCAATCCGCTGATCACCAGTGGTGGCGTGCCGGTAGAGACCGGCGCCACCAGTGCCGGGGTCGGTGGTACCGCTGTCGGCGCCAGCGCCGATGCCGGCGGTTTCGCCGCCTCGGCGTACGGCGTGGGTGCCTACGCGGCAGGTGTGCAGTCGTCGGCGTTCGGCGCGGTCTCCAATGCCATCGGCGATTACTCAACGGCCGTCGGTACGCAGAGCAACGCTACCGGTACCAGCAGCGTGGCCATCGGTGGACCGGCCGATCTGATTCCGGGCCTGGGCTTCTTCGTGCAGACCCAGGCCAGTGGCGAAGCGGCCACGGCCGTCGGTGCCGGCGCGATTGCCAGCGGTGACCATGCCGTGGCCAACGGCAGCCTGACCGAGGCCTCCGGCACCGATTCGGTCGCAGTGGGCTACTTCGCCTACGCACCGGGCGAGAACGCCAGCGCACTGGGGGCGCAGACCTGGGCCAGTGGCGCGCAGAGCACCGCCGTCGGCTACTACGCCACTGCGCGGGGTGCCAACAGCGTTGCACTGGGTGCGAATTCCGAAGCGGTGCGCGCCAACAGCGTGGCCGTGGGCAGTGCCGGCAACGAGCGGCAGATCACCAGCGTGGCGGCCGGCAGCGAAGCCACCGATGCAGTGAACAAGGCACAGCTGGACGCCGTGGCCAGCACCGCCGACACCACCGCGCGCTTCTTCCAGGCGCAGCCGGAGAGCGGCAGCGATGCCGGTGCCTATGCAGAAGGCGAGGGTGCCGTAGCGGCGGGTTCGGCCAGCAACGCCATCGGTGCCGGCGCGCTGGCGCAGGGCGCAGGCGCTGCGGCCATCGGCGCCGACAGCGTGGCCCTGGGTCGCAATACCTTCGCCGACGGTGACGGTGCAGTGGCCGTGGGTGGCCTCGGCCAGGCGTACGACGAATACAACCAGCCCCTGCTGGATGACCAGGGCAATCCGGTGCAGATCGGCACCACCGCTTCGGCCGGTTCCACCGCCGTCGGCAATGCCGCGCAGGCGACCGGTGCCAGCAGCAGCGCCTTCGGCAATGCTGCACAGGCCACCGGCGACAACAGCTTCGCGGCAGGCGGCAAGTCGCGCGCTACCGGCAGCTATGCCGTCGCCATCGGTGACAGCGCCTTTGCCAAGTCCGACGACAGCACCGCCGTGGGTGGTTACAGCACCGCCAGCGAGGAGGGCGCCACCGCTTTTGGCGCCGGTGCCTGGGCCACCGGCCGCAATGCTTCGGCGTTCGGTCCGGCGGCATGGGCCAGCGCCAACGGTGCCACCTCCATCGGCTACAACAGCTGGGCCAACGGCATCAGTTCCACCGCTGTCGGCCGCGGCGCCTTCAGCTACGGCGACAACAGTGTTGCGCTGGGCTTCCAGGCGTTGGGCAACAGCATCAACAGCATCGCCATCGGCACCAACACGGTGGCTGGCGGTGAAAGTGCGATCGCCCTGGGCGCGGGCAGCGCGGCCAGTGGCAACAACGCGGTTGCGCTGGGTGCCGGTTCGGTGGCCAGCCGTGACCGCAGCGTGTCGGTGGGCAGCGCCGGCAACGAGCGGCAGATCACCAGTGTGGCGGCCGGTACCCAGGCCACCGATGCGGTGAACAAGTCGCAGCTCGACGCGGTTGCAGCCAGTGCGGCGACCACCGGCAAGTACTTCCAGGCCAGTGGCAGCGCCGACAGCGATGCCGGCGCCTACGTGGAAGGTGACAATGCGCTGGCCGCCGGTGAATCGGCCAACGCCATCGGCAACGGTGCAACCGCGCTGGGCAGTGGCGCCAATGCGCTGGCCAGCAATGCACAGGCCATCGGCTTCAATGCGCTGGCCACAGCAGCCAATGCCAGCGCCATCGGTGCCAACGCGCAGGCGACCGGCGAATACGCCACCGCGCACGGTGCCGAGAGCGAAGCCAGCGGCGAGCAGAGTGCGGCCTTCGGTGCGGCCTCGGTGGCCAGCGGCGCTGGCAGCACCGCCACCGGCGTGTTGTCCGAGGCCAGCGGCGAGGAAGCCGTGGCGGTGGGCTACTTCAGCAACGCCAGTGGTGAGGCGGCCACGGCGGTCGGCAGTGAAAGCGTGGCCAGCGGCACCGCTTCGGCCGCGTTCGGCATCGGCGCCGAAGCGACCGGCGGCTACAGCACGGCCATCGGTGGCTACGCCAACGCGTCGGCATTCAACGCCACCGCCTTCGGCAACTTCGCCAACGCCTCCGGCTCCAACAGCGTTGCGCTCGGCGGCGATTCGGAAGCATCCGGTGCCTACAGCACCGCCACCGGCCAGGGCAGCCTGGCTACCGGCACCAATGCCGTGGCCGTCGGTGGCTCGTTGTTCGGCCTGCTGGCGACCGAAGCATCCGGCGACTATTCCACCGCGGTCGGCGGCGGCGCCTATGCGCCGGGCACCAACAGCACCGCGCTGGGCAATGCGGCGGAATCGCGCGGTGCCAACAGCGTGGCGCTGGGTGCCGATTCGATTGCAGACCGCGACAACACCGTGTCGGTCGGAGGTGGCGGCAACACCCGCCAGATCACCAACGTGGCAGCGGGTACCCAGGGTACCGATGCAGTGAACAAGGACCAGCTGGACGCAGTGGCCGCCGAAGGGGCCAGGACCAGCAAGTACTTCCAGGCCAGTGGCAGCGCCGACAGCGATGCTGGTGCCTACGTGGAAGGCGACAGCGCGCTGGCTGCGGGTGAGGCCGCCAATGCGATCGGCACCGGCGCCACCGCGCTCGGCAGTGGCGCAACGGCGGTGGCCGCGAACGCCACGGCGGTGGGCTTCAACAGCCTGGCCAGCGGCGGCAACGCGGCCGCAGTGGGCAACAACGCGCAGGCGACCGGTGAAGACAGTGCCGCGCTCGGCAACGGCGCGGTGGCCAGCGGCATCAGCGCCACCGCCACGGGCACCGCTGCACAGGCCAGCGGCGTCTACAGCACCGCCAACGGTGCGGAGGCTGTCGCCAGCGGTGCGCAGTCGCTGGCCAGTGGTTTCCGCAGCGCGGCCTCGGCCGATGGCACCACCGCCATCGGTGGTTACAGCGAAGCCAGCGGCCGCCTTGGCACCGCGCTGGGCTACGGCTCGGCGGCGACCGGTGCCAACACCACGGCTGTCGGCTTCGGTGCAGCAGCGGCAGGCAGCGGCGCGGTCGCCGTCGGTCAATCCAGCGAAGCCAGCGGCGATGAGAGCGTGGCCATCGGTGGCAGCACCTTCTTCGGCCTGGTGCCGTCGCGTGCCAGTGGCTACGGCGCAGCGGCGTTCGGCGCCGGTGCCTGGGCCACCGACGACTACGCCACCGCCATCGGCTGGAACTCGTGGGCCGATGGCGCCGAGTCCACCGCGCTGGGTGCCAGCGCTACCGCCAACGGTGCCAACAGCGTGGCCCTGGGCGCAGGCTCCAAGGCCGACCGTGACAACACCGTGGCCGTCGGCAGTGCCGGCAGCGAACGCCAGGTGACCCACGTCGCCGCAGGCACCGAAGGCACCGATGCGGTGAACAAGAACCAGCTCGATGCCGTCGCTGCCACGGCGAACAAGACCAGCAAGTACTTCCAGGCCAGCGGCAGCGCCGACAGCGATGCCGGTGCCTACGTGGAAGGCGACAACGCACTGGCTGCCGGTGAAGCGGCCAATGCGGTCGGCAACGGCGCCACCGCGCTCGGCAGTGGTGCCACGGCCGTGGCCGCGAACGCGACCGCCGTGGGCTTCAACTCGTTGGCCACGGGCAGCAATGCGGCCGCGGTGGGCAGCAATGCACAGGCCACCGGCGCAGACAGTGCCGCACTCGGCAACGGCGCGGTAGCCAGTGGCATCAGCGCTACCGCCACCGGCACCGCTGCACAGGCCAGCGGCGTCTACAGCACGGCCAACGGTGCGGAGGCTGTCGCCAGCGGTGCGCAGTCGCTGGCCAGTGGTTTCCGCAGTGCGGCCTCGGCCGATGGCACCACCGCCATCGGTGGCTACAGCGAAGCCAGCGGCCGCCTCGGCACCGCGCTGGGCTACGGCTCGGCGGCGACCGGTGCCAACACCACGGCTGTCGGCTTCGGTGCAGCAGCGGCAGGCAGCGGCGCGGTCGCCGTGGGTCAATCCAGCGAAGCCAGTGGCGCAGAGAGTGTCGCCATCGGTGGCAGCACCTTCTTCGGTCTGATTCCGTCGCGTGCCAGCGGTACCGGTGCGGCCGCCTTCGGTGCCGGTGCCTGGGCCACCGACGACTACGCCACCGCAATTGGTTGGAATGCGTGGGCCGATGCGGCTGACAGCACCGCTCTGGGTGCCAGCGCTACGGCCAGCGCAGCCAACAGCGTCGCCCTCGGCGCAGGCTCGAAGGCGGACCGTGCCAACACGGTGGCCGTCGGCAGCGCAGGCAGCGAACGCCAGGTCACCCATGTTGCCGCTGGCACCGAGACCACCGATGCGGTGAACAAGGGCCAGCTGGATGCAGTGGCCAGTGTCGCCGACAAGACCAGCAAGCACTTCCAGGCCAGTGGCAGTGCCGACAGCGATGCCGGGGCGTACGTCGAAGGCGACAACGCGCTGGCCGCGGGTGAAGCGGCCAATGCGATCGGCAACGGCGCCAGTGCGCTCGGCAGCGGTGCCACCGCGGTTGCCGCCAACGCCACCGCAGTGGGCTTCAATGCGCTGGCCAGCGGCGCCAATGGCGCTGCGCTGGGCAATGCGGCACAGGCTACCGGCGTGGACAGCGTGGCGCTGGGCAGCGGTGCTGTCGCCAGCGAGCTCGGCGCCAGCGCCACCGGCGCCGGTGCGCAGGCCAAGGGTGCCTACAGCACCGCCAGCGGCGCGCAGTCCACCGCCAGCGGCACGCAGTCGCAGGCCAGTGGCTTCCGTGCCACCGCAACGGCCGACGGTACGTCGGCGCTGGGCAGCTACGCCGAGGCCAGCGGTCGCCTCGGTACGGCTGTCGGCTACAGCGCCAAGGCAACCGCCGCCGGTGCCACGGCGGTTGGCTTCGGTGCCACCGCAAGTGCCGCCAACAGCACGGCGCTGGGCGCGTCGGCAGTGGCCGATCGGGCCAACACGGTATCGGTGGGCAGTGCGGGCGCGGAGCGGCAGATCACCCGCGTTGCCGCCGGTACCCAGGCCACCGATGCAGTCAACCGCGCGCAGCTGGATGCGGTCGCTTCCACCGCAGACACCACCAGCCGCCACTTCCGCGCCAGCGGCAGTGGCACCGCAACCGCCAGCGGCACCGACGCTGTGGCCATCGGCTCGGCGGCCAACGCCGGCGGTGCACGCAGCAACGCACTGGGTGCCAATGCCTCGGCCATTGGTGGCGGCGCGCTTGCGCTGGGTGCCAACAGCGGCGTCACCGGGGCCAACTCGGTCGCCCTCGGCACCGGTGCGCGCGCCCTGGAAGCCAACGTGGTGTCGGTCGGTGGCGGCAACGGCACTGCCGGCCCTGCCACGCGCCGCATCGTCAACGTCGCCGATGGCCGCATCACCGCCGGCAGCAGCGATGCCGTGACCGGTTCACAGCTCAACGTCACCAACCAGCGCGTGGGCGCGGTGGAAACCCGGGTCGGTGATTTCGACTCGCGCATCGCCACCGTTGAAACCAGCGCGGCCAGTTCGGTCGGCTACGACGACGCCAGCCGTGACCGCCTGACCCTGGCCGGTATCCAGGGCACCACCATCGACAACGTCGGCGCCGGCAGCATCGCCTCCGGCAGCCGCCAGGCGATCAATGGTGGCCAGCTGTTCCAGTCGCTCAGCGATGCCGCCAGCTTCCTCGGCGGCGGTGCCAGCGTCGGCATGCAGGGGGTGTTCGTTGCGCCGAACTATGTGATCCAGGGTTCCACCTACAGCAACGTCGGCGACGCACTGGGCGCACTGGACCGCAAGGTCAGCGAGATCGATCGTCGCACCGCCAGCGGCACGCGTTCCGGCGCGGCCAGCCTGCGTTCGATGGCCGCTCCGCTGGACGCCGACGCGGCCAGCGCGGCCACGGCTTCGGCCACCGCCGATGCGAGCCTGGCGGATAGCGGATCGGCAACGGCCACCCGTGTGCAGGGCACCCCGACCGCAGCCAGCGCAGGCAGTGCACAGCCGGCACTGGTCGCAGGCGGTGGCATCAACGCCGTCGCGATGGGGGATGGCGCTGTCGCCAGTGGTGCATCGTCCACCGCGGTCGGCCAGGGCGCGAGTGCAACGGCAGCCAATGCGGTGGCGCTGGGCCAGGGCTCGGTTGCCGATCGCGCGAACACCGTCTCGGTCGGCAGCGAGGGCAACGAACGCCAGGTCACCAACGTGGCGGCCGGTACCACCGCAACCGATGCGGTCAACAAGGGCCAGCTGGACCGTGGCATCACCACCGCCAACGGCTACACCGACAGCCGCGTGCAGGCGGTTACCGACAGCTTCGATGTGTTCAAGGGCGAAGTGGATGGACGCCTGCGTCACATGGATCGCCGCATCGACCGTCAGGGCGCGATGAGCTCGGCGATGCTCAACATGGCCACCAGTGCCGCCGGCATCCGTACCCAGAACCGGGTCGGCGTCGGCATCGGTTTCCAGGGCGGCGAGTCGGCCATGTCGCTGGGCTACCAGCGTGCGATCAGCGATCGCGCCACGGTCACCATCGGTGGTGCCTTCAGCAGTGATGACAGCTCGGTCGGCGTTGGTGCCGGCTTCGGCTGGTAAGTGCGCAACAACGTGCCGGTGGGCAACCCCATCGGCACGTCGAGCAGTGAGCGCCAAAGGGGCGTGGCCGGCAACCCTGGTGGGCCAGCCAGGGCAGTCGCAGGGAGTGATGGCCGTAGTGAGCTCCGTCCGTGCAACGGGCGGAGAAGGAAAGCTCAACCATGACCTTGAAGAGGATTTCGAACGTGACCAAGAAGCAGACCCTTCGCATCAATGTGCTGGCTGCCGCCGTGCTGTCGTTGACTGTTGGCGTCGGTGCGGCGCATGCGGCCAAGCCGGGCGTGGCCAAGGAACCGGCACGCGTGGCCAGCACTGCCCAGCAGAGCGTGGACGGCATCATCGTGAAGTACCGCAACGGCACTGCTGCCGCCAGCGATCGTTCGACCAAGCTCTCGGTCGTGCAGTCGGCGTTGTCGCGTGCCATCGTCAGCAGCGGCACCACCAGCCGCGCCGCGGCACTGTCTCCGCTGGTGGAGCGCAAGCTCGGTGCCGGTGGCGACCTGATCCGCCTGAAGTCCAAGCTGGGTTCGGCCGACATGCAGAAGGTGCTGGCTGAACTGAATGCCGATCCGTCGGTGCAGTACGCGGTGGCCAACGTGCGCCTGCAGCGTTCGGACCTGCGTGCCACCAACGCGCAGCCGGCACTGGTGCCCAACGACCCCAACTACGCGCAGTACCAGTGGAACTTCTTCAATGCCACCGGTGGCGTGAACGCCCCGGCCGCATGGGATCTCTCGCAGGGCGAGGGCATCGTGGTCGCCGTGCTCGATACCGGCATCCTGCCGGGCGTGCCGGACTTCGGCAGCAACCTGCTGGAAGGCTACGATTTCATCAGTGACAAGGAATCCTCGCGCCGCCCGAACGACGGCCGCGCGCCCGGCGCCACCGACTACGGTGACTGGGTGGAAACGGCCAACGAGTGCTACACCGGCTCTGAACCGGAAGGCAGTTCCTGGCACGGCACGCACGTTGCCGGCACCATTGCCGAAGTGACCAACAATGGCAGCGCCCTGGCGGGCCTGGCCTACAAGGCCAAGGTGCTGCCGGTGCGCGTGCTGGGCAAGTGCGGTGGCACCCTGGCCGACATCAGTGACGCCATCACCTGGGCCTCCGGTGGCACCGTGCCGGGCATTCCGGCCAACACCAACCCGGCCGAGATCATCAACATGAGTCTGGGCGGTGGCGGCGCATGCGATGCCGCCTACCAGGACGCGATCAACGGCGCGGTGTCGCGCGGCACCCTGGTGGTGGTCGCGGCCGGCAACGAAACCGATAACGCATCCAAGTACCGTCCGGCCAGCTGCAACAACGTGGTGGCGGTGGGTGCGACCCGTGTCACCGGTGGCATCACCTATTACTCCAACTACGGCACCGCGGTCGACCTGTCGGCCCCGGGCGGTGGCGGCAGCGTCGACGGCAACCCGAACGGCTACATCTGGCAGGTCGGCTCCAGTTCGGAAACCACCCCGGACGCTGGTGAGTGGGTGCTGATGGGCAAGGGCGGCACGTCGATGTCCTCGCCGCATGTTGCCGCCGTGGCCGCGATGGTGCAGAGCGCGTTGATCGCCAAGGGCAAGGAGCCGCTGGCTCCGGCCGCACTGGAAACGCTGCTGAAGCAGAGCGCGCGCAAGTTCCCGGTGACCATCCCGGCGGCGACCCCGATCGGCACCGGCATCCTCGATGCCAAGGCCGCACTGGATGCCGCGCTGAAGGAGCCGTGCACCGAGAACTGCGAGCCGGAAGGCATTCCGCTGACCAACAAGGTGACCGTGGGTGGCTTGGCCGGTGCGGCCGCCAGCGAAACCGTCTACACCTTCGAAGCGGCGGCCGGCAAGACGCTGAGCGTGCTGACCTACGGCGGCAGCGGCAACGTGTCGGTGTATCTGGCGCAGGGCCGCGTGCCCACCGCGACCGACAACGATGCCAAGTCGACCCGCCCAGGCAATACCGAAACCGTGCGCGTAGCCAAGCCGGTGGCCGGTACCTACTACATCAAGGTGGTGGGTGAGGCCGCTTACAGCGGGGTGAGCATTCTGGCGACCCAGTAATAACCGACTGTCGTAAATGAATAAGCGAGGCCCGTCACCTGTGTGACGGGCTTCGTCTTTTTACGAAAGAAGAATCGGAGAGGGTGGAAACCACGGCTTAACTGCTAAAGTCGGGACGATCGACAGGAGAGTCACGTGAACGCGCTCGCTGCCACCGCCATCGACGACACTGAAGGCCGCATCCTCGATGCGCTGCTGGCACGTGGTCGGCTCAAGGAAGGAGATCTGGCGCGTGCGCGGCCACTGCATGCCGAGGCCGGTGGCAGCCTGCTCGGCCTGCTGGTCCGGCTTGGGCTGGTCTCCGAACGTGACCAGGCGCAGGCCAGCGCCGATGTGTTGGGCTTGCCGCTGCTGGAAGGACGGCAGCTGCCTGAATCGCCACCGCAGGCACTGGCCGAAGGCCTGCCGCTGTCGCTGCGCTTCCTCAAGCAGTTCCACGTATGCCCGCTGGCGCTGGATGAACACGGCGTGCAGCTGTGGCTGGCCGACGCCCACGATCCGTACCCGCAGCAGGCCGTGCAGCTGGCACTGGGCGTGCCGGTCACGCCGCTGCTGGGCATGCGCGCGGAGATCGATGACCTGGTCGAGCGCTGGTTCGGCCAGGGCCGCAGTGCGATGGGGGCGATCGTGGAAACCGCCGATGGCGAAGGCGGCGCAGTGGACGATATCGAGCACCTGCGCGATCTCGCCTCGGAAGCGCCGGTGATCCGCCTGGTCAACCTGGTGATCCAGCGCGCGGTCGAACTGCGCGCCTCTGACATCCACGTCGAGCCTTTCGAGAACCGGCTGAAAGTGCGTTACCGCGTCGATGGCGTGCTGGTCGAAGGCGAGAGCCCGCCGGCCAACCTGACCGCCGCGGTGATCAGCCGCATCAAGATCATGGCCCGGCTGAACATCGCCGAGCGCCGCCTGCCGCAGGACGGCCGCATCATGCTGCGCGTGCAGGGCAAAGAGCTGGACCTGCGTGTCAGCACGGTACCCACCGCGCACGGCGAAAGCGTGGTGATGCGCCTGCTCGATCGCGAGACGGTGGTGTTCGACTTCCACCGGCTGGGCTTCACCGATGCCTTCCTGCCGCAGTTCCGCAAGGTGCTTGAACAGCCGCACGGCATCCTGCTGGTGACCGGTCCCACCGGCTCGGGCAAGACCACCACGCTGTACACCGCGCTGAGCCAGCTCAACACCGCCGACGTCAAGATCATTACCGTTGAAGATCCGGTCGAATACCAGATCGAAGGCATCAACCAGATCCAGGCCAAGCCGCAGATCGGCCTGGACTTTGCCAATGCCCTGCGCAGCATCGTGCGCCAGGATCCGGACATCATCATGATCGGCGAAATGCGCGACCTGGAAACCGCGCGCATCGCGATCCAGTCGGCATTGACCGGCCACCTGGTGCTGTCCACGCTGCATACCAACAATGCGGCGGGCGGCATCACCCGCCTGCTCGACATGGGCGTGGAAGACTATCTGCTCACTTCCACCATCAACGGCATCCTGGCCCAGCGCCTGGTGCGCCGTCTGGAGCCGACCCACGCCGAGCGCTATGAAGCCTCGCCGGAAGAAATCGAGCGCTTCGACCTGCGTCGCCTGCAGCCGCAGGGAACGATCCACCTGTATCGGCCGAAGCCGTCGGCACTGGCGCCGACCGGCTACCTGGGGCGCACCACCATCATGGAATTCCTGGTGATGAACGACGCGCTGCGGCGTGCGGTGATGCGCCGCGATGGCATGGGCGAGATCGAACGCATCGCCCGTGAAGCCGGCATGCGCACCATGTACGAGGACGGCCTGAGCAAGGCCCTGAGCGGGCAGACGACCCTTGAGGAAGTCCTGCGCGTGACCGAGGAAGGCTGATGCGCGCGCAGGGACGACGCTGACATGCCGAACTATCGTTACAAGGCGCTGAATACGCACGGTGAAGTGTTCGACGGGCAGATGGAAGCGGCCAGCGAGGCCGAGCTGGTCGCGCGCCTGCAGGACCAGGGCCATCTGCCGATGGAAACGCAGCTGGCCGACGGCGGGGCGGTTGGCGGCAGCAGCCTGCGCGGCCTGTTCCGCCAGCGTCCGCTGCAGGGCGCGGCATTGCTGCAGTTCACCCAGCAGCTGGCGACGCTGCTCGGTGCCGGGCAGCCGCTGGACCGCGCGCTGTCGATCCTGCTCAGCCTGCCCGAAGACGAGCGCTCGCGCCGCGCGATCACCGACATCCGCGACGTGGTGCGCGGTGGCGCGCCGCTGTCGACTGCGCTGGAACGCCAGCACGGCCTGTTCTCGCGCCTGTACGTGAACATGGTGCGCGCCGGTGAAGCCGGTGGCAGCCTGCACGACACCCTGCAGCGCCTGGCCGATTATCTTGAACGCAGCCGTGCGCTGCAGGGCAAGGTGATCAACGCGCTGGTCTATCCGGCGATCCTGCTGGTGGTGGTGGGCGGTGCGCTGCTGTTCCTGCTGGGCTATGTGGTGCCGCAGTTCGCACAGATGTACGAAAGCCTGGACGTGGCGTTGCCATGGTTCACCAACCTGGTGCTGCAGCTGGGCCTGTTCGTACGCGACTGGTGGGTGCTGCTGCTGGTGGTGCCGGGCGTGCTGCTGTTGTTGTTCGAACGCAAGGCGCGGCAGCCCGCGTTCCGTCTGGCGCTGGATGGCTGGCTGCTGCAGCGCCGCGGCATCGGCCGCCTGCTGGGCGAACTGGAAACCGCGCGGCTGGCGCGCACCCTGGGGACACTGCTGCGCAACGGCGTGCCGCTGCTGGCGGCGCTGGGCATCGCCCGCAACGTGCTCGGCAACCGCGCGCTGGCAGCGGACCTGGAAACTGCCGCCGACGAGGTCAAGAACGGCACCGGCCTGTCGCTGGCACTGTCGCGCGGCAAGCGCTTTCCCCGGTTGGCGCTGCAGATGATCCAGGTCGGCGAGGAGTCCGGCGCACTCGATACCATGCTGCTGAAAGCTGCTGATACTTTCGAACAGGACAGCGCCCGCCGCATCGACCGCCTGCTGGCGGCGATGGTGCCGGCGATCACCCTGGTGCTGGCCTCGGTGGTCGGCGCGGTGATCGTGGCCGTGCTGGTGCCGTTGTACGACCTCACCAACGCCATCGGCTGACGATGGCCTCCTTCGCAACCCCGACATCCCGTACCTGAAAGGACCGACCATGATTGCTTCCCGTCGACCGATCCGCCTTTCCTTCACTGCCGCACGCCACCAGTCGGGCATGAGCCTGCTGGAGATCATCATCGTCATCGTGCTGATCGGCGCGGTGCTGACCCTGGTCGCCAGCCGCGTGCTCGGCGGCGCCGATCGCGGCAAGGCCAACATCGCCAAGGCGCAGGTGCAGACCGTTGCCTCCAAGGTCGACAACTACCAGATCGACACCGGCAAGCTGCCTGCCTCGCTCAACGACCTGGTGACCGCACCGGCCGGCGTCGGTGGCTGGCTGGGCCCGTATGCCAAGCCCGCCGACCTCAACGACCCGTGGGGCCACGCGCTGGAGTACCGCGCACCGGGCGAAGGCCAGGCGTATGAGCTGATCAGCCTGGGCAAGGACGGCAAGGCCGGCGGCAGCAGCGTCGACGCTGACATCCGCTACCAGCCGTAAGCACGCATGCTGCTTTTCCTGCCGCGCCGGTTGTCACGCCCGCGCCTGCACGGCAGGCGCGCAGCAGGCCTGTCGCTGCTGGAAATGCTGCTGGTGATCGCGTTGATCGCGGCCATCGGCCTGATCACCGCCGCTGGCATGTCGCGCGGCTTTGCTGGCATGCAGCTGCGCAGTGCCGGCAAGGACATCGCCAACCAGCTGCGCATGGTGCGCGCGCAGGCGATTGCCCGCGGTGAGCCGCAGCGCTTCGTGATCGAACCGGCACAGCATCGCTGGCAGGGCGCCAACCAGCGACACGGCGAAGTGCCGGCCAAGCTGAAGGTGCAGTTCGAAGGTGCCGCGCAGTTGGCCACCGCACCCGGTCAGGGCGTGATCGAATTCCATCCCGACGGTGGCTCCAGCGGCGGCCGCATCCGCCTGCAGCTGGAGAGCGCCGAGTGGCGTATCGATGTGGGCTGGTTGACCGGTGAAGTCCGTTCCGGACCGTGGCGGGCGCAATGAGGTCGCGCGCCCGTGGCTTCACCCTGCTTGAAGTGATCGTTGCCTTCGCACTGCTTGGGTTGGCACTGACGCTGTTGCTGGGCAGCCTGTCCGGTGGCGCGCGCCAGGTGCGTGATGCCGAGCTGCGCACGCGCGCGGTGCTGCACGCGCAGTCGTTGCTGGCTGCCGCTGGCGTGGAAACGCCACTGCAGGCCGGCAGCCAACAGGGCGAGTGGGAGCAGGGGCGATATCACTGGCAGCTGCAGGTGCAGCCCTGGGCCGAGCCGCGCAGTGGTGCGCTGCCCGCTGCGCAGTCGCCGGGTACGCCTTGGCTGGCGGAACTGCAGCTGCAGGTGCGCTGGGGCGACGGCGAGCGCGAGCAGTTGCGCTGGCGCAGCCTGCGCCTGTTGCCGCCTGCGCTGGAGAATGCGCGATGAGGCGCCGCGCGCGGGGCTTCACCCTGATCGAAGTCATGCTGGCCACCGTGCTTCTAGCTGGCGGCCTGGCGTTGGCGTTCGCCAGCGTGCGCTCGGCGATGGCGATCAGCCAGCGCGGTGAGCAGATTGCCGCGCAGAGCGAACGCATGCGCGCAGTGCAGGCCCTGCTGCGGCGCCAGCTCGCCAGCGCCCTGCGCAGCCCGCTGGAAGTGCCCGATCCCACCCGCGAACCGGTGTTCTTCCAGGGCGATGATCGGGGCATGCAGTTCGTAGCCGATCTGCCGGGCTATCTCGGTCGCGGCGGCCCGTACCTGCATGCGCTGCAGGTGGATGGCGCAGCCGGCCACCGCCGCTTGCTGCTGGAGCTGGTGCTGCTGCAGGAAGGCGAGCGCATCGAAGAGAGCCCGCCGCGCCCGCCCGAAGTGCTGGCGGAGGACTTGAAGGATGTACGGCTGCGCTATCGCGGTGTCGACGCCAGCAACGGGCAGATGACCGAATGGTTGCCACGTTGGGATGACACCCGGCGCCTGCCGCTGCTGGTGGAAGTGCAGATCGTGCCAAGCAGGGGCACGCCGTGGCCGCCGCTGGTGGTGGCACTGCGCGCCGGCGGCAGCGGAGGCGCGCGATGAAGCGTCCACGTGGTGCCGCGCTGGTACTGGTGCTGTGGCTGATCGCGCTGATGACCGCGCTGGTCGGCGCTTTTGCGCTCAGCGCACGGGTCGAGCACCTGCAGCAGCGGGTGCTCGGTGATGATGCACGCGGCCAGGAGCGCGCGCGCGCGGGCCTGGAATACGCACTGCTGCGGCTGCAGCCAGACCCGCAGCGTCCGCCGTGGCAGGCCGACGGCCGGGCCTATCGTTGGCAGTTCGACGACGCCCGCATCGAGATCCGGGTGCTGGACGAGAACGGCAAGATCAACCTCAACCTGGCGGATGCGGCCCTGCTGTCCGCATTCATGCAGGCACTGGGCGAGCCGGCTGAAACCGCCAGGCAGTTGGCCGGTGCGATCATCGACTGGCGCGACGAAGACAGTCTGCTGCAGCCCGGTGGCGGTGCCGAGGCGCCCGAGTACGCCGCCGCAGGCCTGCCCTACGGCCCGCGCAACAAGCGCTTTGAAACCCTGGGCGAACTGCAGCGGGTGCTGGGAATGCGCGGGTCGCTGTACGCCGCGATGCTGCCGCACCTGACGCTCTACAGCCGGCAGGCGCGCCCGGATCCACGCTTCGCCGGTGGCCCGGTGTTGACGGCAATGGGCCTGGATGCGGAACAACTGCTGGCGCAACGCGCCCAGCAGGAGCGTGACGGAGATAACGCTGCGGGTGCATCGGCGCTTGCCAGCAGCAGTGGCACCTATAGTATCGAGTCCCGCGCCACTGACGGCAGCGGACGCCTGTCGGTGCTGCAGGCGGTGGTGCGCAACGGATCGGGCGGGGTGCCCGGCCGGACCTACACAGTGCTTCGCTGGGAGCAGGGAATGGCAGCAAGATGACGGCTTGGCAGGACAGTCTGCGGCAGGTGCAGGGCCAGATCGGCCCCGGTGCCGGCCGTTTCCTGCGCTGGTGGCGGCAGTCGTTGCTGGCCTGGGTGCCGATGCGCTGGCAATGGGCGCTGGGCTGGTCGCAGACCCGCCTGCTGCTGCAGTGCGAAGACGGGCAGCTGCAGGTCTGGCGCGAAACCGGTGACGGCCTCGAGCCCGTGGCCCGTCTTCCGTGGCCGCTGCAACCGGCGGACCTGGACCGCGTGCTGGAGCCGCGCCTGCGCAGCCTGCCACGGGTGTGGCTGCTGCCCGCCGGGCAGGTCCTGCGGCGCACGCTGCGTCTGCCCGCCGCGGCCGGTGACCGCCTGCGTGCGGTGGTCGGCTACGAGATCGACCGGCAGACACCGTTCGAAGCCAGCCAGGTCAGCTATGACATCCGTGAACTGGGCAGTGCCGGCGAAGGCCTGCTGCAGGTAGAGCTGGTGGCCTGGCCGCTGCGTCAGCTCGATGACTGGCGCGCGCAGATCGGCGAGTGGGCAGATGCGTTGGCCGGTGTCGATGCGATAGATACACAGGGCCGCGCCCTGCAGGTCAATCTGCTGCCGCCCGCGCAGCGTCAACAGCGGCCGGACCCGATGCGGCGCTGGAACCTGCTGCTTGCCGCAGCGGCCCTGGTGATGCTGGTGCTGGCGGCGATGCAGCTGCTGGACAATCGCCGCGCTGCTGTCGATGCGCTGCGCGAAGACGTCGAGCGCAGCGCCCGCAGCGCGCGTGGCGTCGCCAGCGAACGCAGCCAGCTGCAGGCGCTGCTGGATGGAGCGACGTTCCTGGAAACACAACGCAACCAGCGCGCCAGTACCGTCGAAGTGTGGAATGAGCTGACCCGGCGCCTGCCCGATGGCACCTACCTGGAAAAACTGGCAATCGAGAACAACAGCCTGCAGCTGATCGGCCTCAGCAGCGAAGCATCGCAGCTGGTTCCGCTGCTGCAGGACGCGCCGCAATGGCGCAAGGTGAACCTCACCGGCGTGCTGCAGGCCGATGGTGCCGCCAGTGGCCGCGACCGCTTCACCCTGACCGCCGAGCTGCAGCCATTGCCTTCGGCGGCACCTGCGCCCGCAGCCGCCCCGACTGAAACCACGGAGGCGGCCCATGCCGATGCCAAGCGCACGCCGTGACCGCTGGTTGGCACTGGCACTGCTGTTGGCAGTGCTGGGCCTGGCCTACCTGCTGCTGGTGCACCCGTGGTTCACCCAGCCATTGCTCGCGATCGACGCCGATGCCGCTGCCCTGCGCGAACGCCAGCAGCGCGTACAGGCGCAGCTGCAGCAGCAGCCGCAGATCGAACAGCGGCTGCGCGCGACCCGCGACGCCCTGCAGCAGCGCCCGGGGTTCCTGCAGGAAGCCACCGCCGAGGCCGCTGCGGCCGCGCTCGGCGCACGCCTGCAGGATGCGGTGGCGATGGCCAGCCCGGGCAACCGCAGCTGCACCATCAGCAACCGCACGCCATTGAGCGACAACCGTCGCGATGCTGCGTTCGTCCGTGTGGCCATGCAGGTGCGCCTGCGCTGTGGCGTGGCCGAACTGGCCACCGTGCTGCACAGCCTGGAGACCGGCAGCCCGCGCCTGTTCGTGGACAACCTCAACCTGATCGCACAGCGCTTCCAGCAATCGCCGAACGAATCCGGCCTCGGTCTCGATGTGTCCTTCGAGCTGGCCGGCTACCTGTTGCCAGGTGCGGCTGCCGATCCCGCCACAGCGCCCGTGGCCACGCCACCTGCAGCGGCGCCGGTGGTGTCGCCGCCGGCACCTGTACCGGCACCGGCGGATCAGCCTGCTGCCGATGCGCAGGAGGTGGCCGATGAAGCTTGAACAGATCAACCTGCGCACCGGGCTGTTGCTGGCGGTGGCCGGATGGGCCGCTGCGACCTGGCTGGCCACCGGCTTCGGCCTTGGCAGCCAGCTGCCCACGGTCAGCACGGAGGGCGATGCCCAGGCCGCGCTGCCGGCGTTGCCCGTGCTGGCGCCCGAACGCATGGCCGGCGCAGACAGCTACAGCGTGATCAGCGAACGGCCCCTGTTCGCCGAAGACCGCAAGCCGCGCCCGTATCTGCTGGGGGGCAGCGAAGCCGCCGCCAGCCCCGCGCTGCGCCTGACCGGCGTGCTGCTCACCCGCGATTTCAGCATGGCCACCTTCACCACCGAGCAGGGCCGCTCGCTGCGCCTGCGCCTCAATGGCGATGCAGTCGATGGCTGGCAACTGGTCGCCTTGGAACCACGCCAGGCCACGGTGATCGGCTCCAGTGGCAGCCAGGTGCTGGAGCTGGCCGTGTTCAATGGCCAGGGCGGTGAAGCGCCGACGGTCCTGCGCGGGGCCAATGGCGCACCGCCTGTGCCCGGCGCGGTGGTTCCGCCGCCGCCGCCACAGCCGGCGCCCAGCCAGACCCAGCCCAACCCACGTGCCACCGATGGCAACGTGGCTCCCGCGTCGCCTGCACCGGCCGCGGCCGCCGCGCCACCTGCCAACACCAACGGTCCCAGCGAAGCGCAGATGCAGGCCATCCGCGAACGCATCCAGGCCCGCCGCCGTCAGCTGCAGCAACAGCAGCAACAACCGTCGCCGCCCCCGGGCGATGGCACCAACCGATAGAGTGAATGCATGAATCTGCGTTTTCTTCCCTGGTCCCTTGCCCTGACACTGCTGGTCGGCTGCAGCACCGTGTCCGCCCCGCATGTGCAACGCAACGGCAACCTGCAGCCATCGGCCAGCGCCGGTCAGGCCGCCACCGATGCGCAGACCGAAGCGGCCGATCAAGCCCAGGGGACGCCGCAGGCGGTGATCCGCCGTGGCACCGGCACCATGATCAACCGCGAGGCCGCGCGCAAGCCGTCGCCCGCGTTGCATGCGGCCAGCTCCGGCGAAGCCACCTTCAACTTCGAGGGCGAGTCGGTGCACGCGGTGGTCAAGGCCATCCTCGGTGACATGCTCGGCCAGAACTACGTGATTGCCCCGGGGGTGCAGGGCACAGTGACCCTGGCCACGCCCAAGCCGGTATCGCCGGCACAGGCACTGAACCTGCTGGAGATGGTGCTGGGCTGGAACAACGCCCGCATGGTCTACAGCGGTGGCCGCTACAACATCGTCGCCGCCGACCAGGCACTGGCCGGGACCGTGGCGCCGAGCACTGCGCCCGCCTCCAGTGCACGCGGCTTTGAAGTGCGCGTGGTGCCGCTGCAGTTCATCTCCGCCACCGAGATGAAGAAGGTGCTGGAGCCCTATGCGCGGCCCAATGCCATCGTCAACGTCGACAGCGGCCGCAACGTGATCACCCTGGGCGGCACCCGTGCCGAACTCGAGAACTACCTGCACACCGTCGAGATCTTCGACGTCGACTGGCTCTCGGGCATGTCGGTGGGCGTGTTCCCGATCCAGTCCGGCAAGGCCGAGCAGGTCGCGGCCGATCTGGAAAAGGTATTCGGCGAGGAGAGCAAGACGCCCAGCGCCGGCATGTTCCGTTTTCTGCCGCTGGAAAACGCCAACGCCGTGCTGGTGATCACCCCGCAGGTGCGCTACCTGGACCAGATCCAGCAGTGGCTGGACCGCATCGATACCGCCGGTGGCAGCGCGCGCCTGTTCTCGCATGAACTGCGTTACATCAAGGCACGCGATCTGGCTGAACGCCTCAGCGAAGCCTTTGCCAGCAGCGGCAACCGTAGCGGCGCCGGCCCGGCATCGCTGGCACCGGGCGCCATTCCGTCGCAGCTGGGCAGTGATGGCGACCGCGGCATGGACGCCAACAACGGCAGCAGCTTCAACAACACGGTGGGTGGCAGCAGCGGCAGCAGTGGCGGCGGCAGCTCCGGTTCCCTGAACCTGCCGCAGCGCCAGTCGGGCAACGTCAGCATCAGCCTGGAAGTGGAGGGCGATCGTGTCGGCGTGTCGGCGGTGGAAGAGACGAACACGTTGCTGGTGCGTTCGACGCCGCAGGCCTGGCGCTCGATCCGCGAGGTGATCGAAAAGCTGGACGTGATGCCGCTGCAGGTGCACATCGAAGCGCAGGTGGCCGAGGTCGGGCTGACCGGCGACCTGAAGTACGGCGTGAACTGGTACTTCGACAACGCCGTGGCAGGGCGCGCGCTGACTGGAGCATTGGCTGGGCTGTCCCTGCCGGCGGCGGCCGGCGGATCCTGGAACACCTTCGCCGGTGCGGTGACCGGCACCGATGGCGCCGGTTGGGCATTTACCGGGCACAACGGTGCGGCCGTGGTCAGCGCACTGGACAAGGTCACCGACGTGCGCCTGCTGCAGACACCCTCGGTGTTCGTGCGCAACAACGCCGAAGCCACGCTCAACGTGGGCGACAAGGTGCCGATCAACACCACCACGGTCAACACCGGCATCGGCACCAGCAGCTACAGCTCGGTGCAGTACATCGACACCGGCGTGATCCTGAAGGTGCGCCCGCGCGTAACCCGCGACGGCACGGTGTTCCTGGACATCGTGCAGGAGATCAGCAGCGCCTCCGACGTACCGGAGAACTGCAATCCGCAGGAGCGCAACTGCAATCCGCGCATCTCCACCAAGAAGCTGGCTACTGAGGCGGCGGTGCAGAGCGGGGACACCATCATGCTGGCTGGCCTGATCACCGATTCGGCCACTGATGGCAGCAGCGGCATTCCCGGCCTCAGCCGGATTCCGGTGTTGGGTGCGCTGTTCGGCCAGAAGAGCCGCACCAGCCGTCGTTCGGAAGTGATCGTGCTGCTGACCCCGACCATCGTCCGCAACGGCCAGGAAGCACGCACCCTGACCGACGAATACAGCCAGCGCTTCCGCGCGATGGAGCCGCTGAACCAGCCGGGCTCAAAGAAGTAGGTGGGTTCGGCCGGGCTGCGCCCGGCACCCGCCGAAGCCGAAGCCGAAGCCGAAGCCGAAGCAACGGCAGCAGCAACAGCAACAGCGGGTTTACTGGGGGAGGGCGGGGCACTGTGGGTTTGCGGGGACGCCGTAAATACGTCCATGTAGGCTTGGTCGCCGCATCCATGCGGCTCACACCCCGCAAACCCACAGTGCCCCACCTTCGACAGTTGGCCGGTGGCCAGTAGATCCACGCCATGCGTGGATGAATCTCTTTCAGATATCGAATGAAATTCTGGGGTCAGATCCGTTTTCCTGCGGAAAACGGATCTGACCCCAAGAGTCGTTCCGACAGTTCGCGGGAAACTGTCGAAGGCGGGGTGTGTCCGGTGGCGGGGGCGTGAGCGCCATGGATGGCGCGACCGAGCCTACAGGGACGTATTTACGGCGTCCCCCGCCACCGGACACACCCCGCCATCCCACAGGAAACCCGCTTCGGCTGTTGCTGTCGCCGTTGCTGCGGCCTCTGCAGGTGCCGGGTGCAACCCGGCCGACACCCACCCGATGCTACGCTGTGGCCACCGACAACCACGGAGGCGGGATGGGGGCGATCGTGTTGTTGCCGCTCGGCGTGGACGACGCGGTGCTTGACCGCTGCCTGGCCGCGCTCGATGCCGGTACCGCAGCGGGTACATCGATCTGGCTGGGCGATGACGCGCAAGCCGGGCCACGTGCACAGGCGGTGGTCGAACACTGGCTGGCACATACGCCGCTGCAGGCCGAATACACCCGCCGCGCCAGACCCCTCGGCGAGGTCGCCCATCTGGACGAAATGCTGCGTGCCTGCGACGGCCTGGACGTCGCGGTGCTGGCCCCGGACAGCGTGCCTGCACCGGGATGGCTGCAGCAGTTGCAGGCCACCTTCGCTCGTGACGCCGCCATCGCCACCGCCACGCCGTGGTGCAATGTGGGCGAAACCGCTGCCTGGCCGCGGCTGGGTGAACTCAACCCCGAACCGAGCGACCCGGCGCTGTTGGCCCACGTCTGCGCGGCGCTGCCGACCCTGCATCCTGAACTCCCCTCGGCAGTCACTCATGCGGTGCTGGTGCGCGCCAATGCGCGGCGGCGCGCCGGTGGCCTGGATGCAGAAAGCTACCTGGGCTGGAACGCGGCGCTGGTCGATCTGAGCCTGCGCATGGCCGGCCTCGGCTGGCGCAACGTGTTGTGCGAAAACGCCTTCGTCAGCCGTGCCAGTGAAGCGCCCAGCCGCGACGGCGATCTGGAGGCATTGGCCGCGCGCTGGCCGGGCTGGGTACCGCGGCTGGCTGACTTCCTGATGCATGATCCGCTGCACGCGCTGCGCCAGGACCTGCAGCACAACCTGCAGCAGGCGATAATGCCGCGCGGGCAGGGCGACCTGTTCGTCCCGCCATCACCGCTGGAGCCGCCTGTTTGAATTCCGCCATTGCCGCCATCGTCGTCACCTACCAGAGCGGCAGCACCATCGATGCCTGCCTGTCGCGACTGTGCCAGGCGCAGGACGTGGCCGAGATCCGGGTGATCGACAACGGTTCGCTGGATGACACCCTGGAAGTCATACAGCGCCACGCCAGCCACGATCCGCGCGTGCGTTTCATTGCCAACCCGGACAATCCCGGTTTCGCCGCAGCCAACAACCAGGGCGCTGCTGATTCACGCAGCCCGTGGCTGGCCTTCATCAATCCCGACCTGATGGTCGAAATCGATACCCTCGCCGCACTGCGTGACCGCGCCGGTGCGGTGGGCGACAGTCTGCTGGGTGTGGAGCAGGTGGACGAGCACGGCCAGGCCGATGACGCGGTAAGGCGTCGTGATCCGGACTTCCTCGCCATGCTGCGCTCGCCCGGGCGCGGCGCGCGGTTGGCCATTGCCCGCGACCCGGTGCAGCCGTTGCAGCAGGTACCGGCGTTGTCCGGTGCGCTGCTGCTGATGCCGCGCGCCTTGTTTGATCGCATCGGCGGCTGGGATGCCGGTTACCGGCTGCATGCCGAAGACCTGGACCTGTGCCGCCGCGTGCGTGATGCCGGTGGCGTGGTCGCCATCGCCAACGACCTGAAGGTGACCCATGTGCGCGGGGTGTCCAGCCGTTCGCGGCCGTTCTTCGTGGAATGGCACAAGCATCGCGGGCTGTGGCGCTACTTCAGCAAGTTCGAAGGGCCGCAGCGGTCGTTGCCGGTGCGGGTGGCAGTGTGGGGCGCGATCTGGGCCCACGCGCTGGTGCAGGTACCGAGGCTGCTGCGCAGGTCGCTGTAACCCGCTGCGTCAGGATCATCCACGCATGGCGTGGATCTACTGCAGAGCCACGCCGTGCGATAGGGCTCCACCTCCCCGCGGACCCCGGTTCACCCCTACAGGCGCATAATTCCAGCCATGCCTATCATCCAGTCCCTGCTCGACACCGACCTGTACAAGTTCACCATGATGCAGGCGGTGCTGCACCAGCACCCCGGCGCGCAGGTTCAATACCGTTTCAAATGCCGCACACCTGGTATCGAGCTGGCCCGCTTCATCGACCAGATCGATGAGGAGATCGACCACCTGTGCAGCCTGCGCTTCAGCAATGAAGAGCTGGACTACATGCGCGGCCTGCGCTTCGTGAAGCCGGATTTCGCCGACTTCCTCGGCCTGTTCCACCTGGATCGCAAGTACATCCAGCTGCGTGCGTCGAAGACGGTGCCTGGTGAGATCGAGCTGGATATCACCGGTCCGTGGTTGCACACCATCCTGTTCGAAGTGCCGCTGCTGGCGATCATCAACGAAGTCTGGTTCCGCAACACCACCACGGCGGATTTCGCCGAAGGCGAACGCCGGCTGCAGGCCAAGGCCGCGCTGCTGCGCGATACCCCCGGCTTCGAACAGTGCCGCATCGCCGACTACGGCAGCCGCCGCCGCTATTCGCGCGACTGGCATGCGCGCCTGCTGCCGCTGCTGCGCGACGCGCTGGGCCCGCAGCTGGTCGGCACCAGCAACGTGCACTTCGCCCGCCTGTACGGCATGACCCCGCACGGCACCATGGCCCACGAATACCTGCAGGCATTCCAGGCGCTGGGTCCGCGCCTGCGCGATTCGCAGGTGGCGGCACTGGAATCGTGGGCGCGCGAGTACCGCGGCGACCTCGGCATCGCGCTGTCCGACGTGGTCGGGCTGGATGCGTTCCTGCGCGACTTCGACATGTATTTCTGCAAGCTGTTCGATGGCGTGCGCCATGATTCCGGCGACCCGTTCGACTGGGGCGACCGCATGCTGGCCCACTTCCAGCAGCGCCGCGTCGACGCGCGCAGCAAGGTGCTGGTGTTCAGCGATGGGCTCGACATCACCAAGGTGATGCGCCTGTACGACTACTTCCGCGGCCGCTGCCAGGTGGCGTTCGGCGTGGGTACCCATCTGACCAACGATCTGGGGCCGACCCCGCTCAACATCGTCATCAAGATGGTCCGCTGCAATGGCCAGCCGGTGGCCAAGCTCAGTGACTCACCGGGCAAGAGCATGTGCGATGACCCGGGTTACCTGTCCTACCTGCGGCAGGTGTTCGAACTGCCGGACCCGGTTCAGGGGTAGTCGACCACCACCAGATAGGCGCCTCGCAGCGGTTGGCGCTGGGAGGCTTCCAGGCGATAGCGCTCGGAGAACGACAGGTCGCCGGCACGCATCGTGCGTGCGGCCACGGCCAGCTGCTGGCCATGGCGGCCGCCTTCGCGCAGCGTTGCCGTTTCACCTTCGCCCAGCGCCGTCACCGCCACCTTGGCGCCCTTGGCCGACGGCGGGCACGCTTCCAGGCTCAGCTCCTGCTGGGACAGGCGCGTCGTGCAGCCGGGATCGACGATGCGACCGCTGAAGCGGACGCTTCCGCTGCTGGCCTGGGCCAGTGCGCTGACGGACATCAAGGCCACGCACAGCAGGATCGAGCTCTTCATGACACGTTCTCTGGTTCGGTGTGTCCTAGTTAGCGACAACCGCGAACAGTCATTGATAGGCAGTGTTTCGTTCTGCTAGGGCCATCACCCGAGAAGGGTGATGCGCGTCAAATAACGCCGTTTTTACCTGCAAACGCGGTCGACGATCGAGTGCCATTTGCGTCGCACGCTAAGCCTGCCTTGGCTTCCCGGGCATCCTCCATTTTTGAGCTATCACGTCAATTTATTGGCGTCAAGATGTTGTGTTCATAAAAAATTATGAGAACTGGGTCACATTTATGCATATACTTGCGTCACGGATTCAGGGAGAGGTACGTCCGAATCCGGCGACAGGTGAGACGCAAGGAAGGGTCCGATGCCCGGCAGTGCTCCTTGCTTCCTCCTCTACTTTCCATCTCTTCAGTAGGGTTAGGTACAAGCAATGCACAAGATCAAATTCATCGCGGTTCTGATGCTGGCTGCCGCTCCGCTGGCCGCCAATGCTGCCGACGGCACCATCACCTTCAACGGCAAGGTCACCGACAAGACCTGCACCATCTCGACCCCGGGTGGCAAGGACTTCTCTGTCAACCTGCCGACCGTGTCCAAGAGCACCCTGGCTGCCGCCGGTGCCGTCGCTGGTCGTACCCCGTTCGCGATCAACCTGACCAAGTGCAGCGCCGGCAACGTCGCTACCTACTTCGAGCCGGGTTCGACCGTTGACTTCAACAGCGGCCGCCTGAACAACCAGGCTGCGGCCAATGCTGCCGGCAACGTGCAGCTGCAGCTGCTGGGCTCGAACAACCAGTTCCTGCCGGTCAAGGCCTCGGGCGCCAACCAGGCCCAGGACAACTCGCAGTGGGTGACCGTTGCTGCCGATGGCACCGCCAACCTGAACTACTACGCTGAGTACTACGCGACCGCCGCCGCGACTGCCGGTGAAGTCACCAGCAACGTCAAGTACACGATCATCTACAACTGATCGTAGCCGTACCCGCATTGGCCGGCGTACGCGCCGGCCAGTGCTTCGCGGCCCCTGGCCACACATCTCGAGCGTAGTAATTCCGATGAAAGCAATCTTTCCCCGGGCGCTGCTGCTGGCAGCGTTCACGCTGCCCTTCTGCCAGAACGCTCTGGCCGGCGTGGTGGTCAATGGCACGCGAGTGATCTACCCGGCGCAATCGCGCGAAGTCACCGTGCAGGTCGACAACGTGGGCGACTCGCCCGCGCTGGTGCAGGCGTGGGTCGACAGTGGCGACGCCAACCAGACCGCTGATACCAGTGATGCACCGTTCGTGCTGACGCCGCCGATCAGCCGTGTCGAGCCCGGTCGCAGCCAGGCGCTGCGCCTGATCTTCTCTGGCGCGCAGCTGCCGACCGACCACGAATCGGTGTTCTGGCTCAACGTGCTGGATGTGCCGCCGTCGCCGGAAAGCGCCGACAGTGGCGAACAGAACTACCTGCAGGTCGCGTTTCGTTCGCGCCTCAAGCTTTTTTACCGGCCGCAGGGCCTGAAGGGCGTCGCCAACGACGCGCCTGCAGCACTGCGCTGGACCCGCAGCGGTGATCGCCTGCGGGTGGAAAACCCCAGTCCCTTCCACGTGACCCTGGCTGAAGTGCATGCCGTGACCGGCAGCGGCGAACGGCCGGTCGAAGAGCAGGGAAAGATGGTTGCACCGAAGCAGAGCCTCGATTTCGCGGCTCCGGCCGGCATCGAGCAGGTCCGCTTCATCACCATCAACGACTACGGCGGCCGGGTCGAACACACGATCCGCCTGTCCGCTACCGGGGGCTGAAAGCGCCGCGTGGGCCATTGGCCTGCGCATCCCGCAACTGCCGCCGTGCGGCGAATTGAAGGAATGTCAGTGTGATCGGAAACAGATTGACATTGTCGATCCATCAGGCGCTTTGCCTGTTGGCTGCTGGCGTCGCCTGCCCAGGATGGGCACTGGCTGCACCGGCCAATCTCGGCGAACAAGCGCTGATGGCGCAAAGCGGTGCGGCAACGGCGCGTGCGCCGGAACAGGCGCAGTTCAATTCCAGCTTCCTGTCTGGCCAGGCCAAGCAGGTCGACCTGGCAGCGTTCTCCAATGGCAACCCGATGGTTGCCGGCAACTACCGAGTCGACGTCTACGTCAACGGCGCATGGCAGGGCCGCCGCGATCTGCAGTTCAAGGCAGATGCGCAGGGCCGTGTCGATGCCTGCCTGGATGTCGCGACGCTGGAAGAGCTGGGCGTGGACAGCGAAGCGGTCCTGCTCCAGCAGGATCCGTCCGCAGCGCTGGACAAGAGCACCTGTGTGCCGGTGCAGCAGCGCATGGCCAACGCCTACGGTACCTATGACAGCGGCAACCTGCGCTACGACCTCAGCATCCCGCAGGCGTTCATGCGCCGCGAAGCACGAGGCTACGTCAATCCCGCACTGTGGGACCGCGGCATCAATGCCGGTTTCGTTGGCTACAGCTTCAACGCGATCGACAGTGACAGCCGCACCGACGGTGGCAACCGCAACCGCAGCGCCTACCTGGGCCTCAACGCAGGCTTGAACCTGGGCGGCTGGCAGTTCCGCCACGATTCCAACCTGACCTGGAACGAAGGCGACGGCCGTCATTGGCAGAGCATCGCCACCTATGCGCAGCGCGGTATTCCGCAGGTGCGCGGCATGCTCACCCTGGGTGAGGCCTACACCAGCGGCGAGCTGTTCGATTCGATCGGCTACCGCGGTGCCAGCCTGGCCAGCGACGATCGCATGCTGCCCGATTCGCTGCGCGGTTACGCGCCGATCGTGCGTGGCATCGCCGAGACCAATGCGCGCGTCGAAGTGCGCCAGAACCAGCAGCTGATCTATTCGGCCTCGGTGTCGCCGGGCAACTTCGTGATCGACGACCTGTACCCGACCGGTTACGGCGGCGACCTGGAAGTGAGCGTGGTCGAAGCCGATGGCCGTCGCCGCGAGTTCAAGGTTCCGTTCGGTTCGGTGCCGCAGATGCTGCGCGCCGGTGTATCCCGCTATGCGATTACTGCCGGCCAGGTCCGCAACAAGCAGCTGCGCGATGAGCCGTGGCTGATGCAGGGCACCTATCAGCGCGGCATCGGCAACCAGCTGACCCTGTACGGTGGCAGCGCGTTGAGCGATGGCTACCTCTCGCTGCTGTACGGTATCGGCGTGTCCACGCCGCTGGGTGCCTTCGCCGCTGATGTCACCCATGCCCGTACCTCGTTCGATCATTACGGCAACAGCACCGGCGCCAGCGTGCGCCTGAGCTACAGCAACATGATCGGCGAGACCGGCACCAACCTGACCCTGGCTGCTTACCGCTATTCCACTGAAGGCTTCTACAGCCTGCAGGATGCGCTGTATGCACGCGACGCCGATGATCGTGGCATCGATCCGAGCACCCGCGGCCGCCAGCGCAGCCAGTTCCAGCTGACCCTGAACCAGCCGCTCGGCCGTCGCTGGGGCGCGCTGTACGTGACCGGCTCGGTGCGTGACTTCTATGATCGCCCCGGTACTGCCAAGCAGTACCAGGTGGGCTACAACAACGCCTGGCGCTCGGTGAACTTCGGTTTCTCCGCACTGCGTACCGAAGAAGGTGCGCTGGGCCGTTCCGATACCCAGTACCTGTTGTCGATGAGCGTGCCGCTGGGCCGCGGAACCCGCCCGGTCTCGCTCAGTGCCGATGTCGGTGTGCGCGAACGCGGTGGCTACGACAGCAGTCGCGTAGGCATCACCGGCGCCGCAGGCGTGGACAACAACTTCAGCTACGGCGTGGCCCTGTCCGATACCCGCGACGGTGGCACCACCGCCGTCGGCAATGCCGAGTACCGCAGCCGCTACACCGCTTTGAACGCGACCTACGGCCATTCGCGTGACTTCCGCCAGGCATCGTTCGGTGCCAACGGCAGCCTGGTCATGCACCCGGGTGGCGTCACCTTCACCCCGCAGCGCGGTGAAACCATGGTGCTGGTCGAGGCACCGGGTGCACGTGATGCCATGGTCAGCAACGCGCCTGGCCTGCGCATCGATGGTCGCGGTTACGCCGTGGTGCCCTACGTGTCGCCGTATCGTCTCAACACCGTGACCCTGGACCCGCAGGGCATGGCTCACGATGTCGAGCTGGAAAGCAGCAGCCAGTCGATCGCTCCGTTCGCCGGTGCCATCAGCTACCTGCGCTTCGACACCCGCAAGGGCAACGCGTTGCTGATCCAGGTGCGCAACGCCGACGGTCGCACGCTGCCGTTCGGCGCGCAGGTCAAGGACGAAACTGGCCAGCCGGTGGGCATGGTCAGCCAGGGCGGCCGCCTGTACGTGCGCAGCGAGAAGAACCAGGGCAGCCTGCAGGTTGAATGGGGCTCCGGTGCTGACCAGCGCTGCACGGTTGATTACCAGGTACCGGCGGGCGCCGATGCGTCCAAGACCGGCTTCATCCCGCTGGAGGCAGCATGCCGATGATTCTCTTCCGTCGCCGCAAGGCGCTGGCCACCCTTGCCGTGCTTGGCGGCGTGCTGCTGGCCGGCCCGGCGCTGGCCACCTGCTATATCACCCAGCAGGGGTTCGTCGCGCAGGACGTGCAGATGGACATGGGTCAGATCGTCATCCTGCCCAATCTGCCAGTCGGTGGTGTGATCAAGGAACTGATCGTGCCGATCAACCAGCGCGACAACATTGGTTACTGTGATCGTTGGGGTGGCAGCGCCAACGGTCGCTTCGTGAACGCTGCGCAGCAGAGCGCTGTGCCAGGCTTCAGCAATGTCTATGCCACCGACGTAGCGGGTGTCGGTATTCGTGTCTATCGCGATTCGGGCTCCATCCAGACCTATTACCCCCACACCCTGCAATTGGGGGGCAACCGCAACTTGACCCTCAATGGCGGCCGCTTCCGGGTGGAATTGATCAAGACTGCTGCGCAGACCGGTTCGGGCACCATCGCGCCCAATGGTCGTTTCACCACCTACTATCTTGATGGCGACGGTCCCGGCCGTCCGGAACTGACCTCCACCTTCAAGGGTTCGGGCACCACCGTGGTCAGCCCGACCTGCGAAGTACAGGCCGGCAGCCGCAACATCCCGGTGGATTTCGGCAGCGTGCCCAACACCAGCTTCACCGGCGTCGGCTCCAAGGCCGTCAACCGTGATTTCGACATCCGCCTGAACTGCCAGGGCAGCAACCTTGCGCAGTTCCAGAGCAAGGTCGGCATCCGCCTGGATGCCGACCAGGATGGTTCGAACATGCCGGGCGTGCTCAAGCTGAGCGCCGCTGCCAACAGCGCTACGCGCATCGGCATCCAGATGGTGCAGCGCGATGGCAGCAGCGAGCGCGAAGTGCGTTTCGGCCAGACCATCAACGTCGGCACGACGACGGTCGGCAGCTCTACGTTGAGCCTGCCGCTGCGCGCCCGCTACGTGCAGACCCAGGCCGGTACCGTGGGTGCCGGTATTGCAAACGGGCAGGCAACCTTCACCATCCAGTACGAGTGAAGGCCACGCGGCATCGGGTAGTGCCGGCCGCTGGCCGGCAACTGCAGGATTCCCGAGGCATGTGAGGTTGCCGGCCAGCGGCCGGCAACAGCCACCGGCTTACTCCAACGCGTAGCGCAGCACGAACAGCACCGCCACCAGCCACACTGCCGGATGCACCTCGCGCCAGCGGCCGGTGCCCGCCTTCAGCGCGGCATAGGCAATGAAGCCGAAGGCCAGGCCGTTGGCGATGGAATAGGTGAACGGCATCGCCAGCGCGCACAGTGCCGCCGGCACCGACTCGGTCAGGTCGCTCCAGTCCACTTCCACCAGTTCACGCAGCATCAGCCCGGCCACGAACAGCAGCGCCGGCGCGGTGGCATAGCCGGGCACCATCGCCGCCAGTGGCGAGAACAGCAGTGCGGCCAGGAACAGCGCGGCCACCACCAGCGCGGTCAAACCGGTACGGCCACCCACCTGCACGCCAGAGGCGCTTTCGGCGAAGGCGGTGGTGCTGCTGGTGCCCAGCAGCGAGCCGGCGACAATCGCCGTGCTGTCGGCCAGCAGCGCGCGCCCGAATCGCTTCTGTGCGCCCGGCAGTTTCAGCAGGCCGGCACGGCCGACCACGCCGTACAGCGTACCGGTGGCATCGAACACTTCCACCAGCACGAACACCAGCACCACCTGCAGCAGTACCGCAATCGGCGCACCGCCGTTGTGGTGCAGCAGGCCGGGCAGGTCCAGCTGCAGGAAGGTCGGTGCCAGGCTCGGCGGCAACGACACCAATCCGTGGTACTGCAGATCGCCCAACGCCCAGCCGGCCGCGGTCACCGCCAGGATGCCGATCAGGATCGCGCCGCGCACACGCCGCGCTTCCAGGATCGCGATCAGCAGGAAGCCGCCCAGTGCCAGCAACGGCGGCGCGGTATTGAGCGGGCCCAGCGCGACCAGCGTGTCCTCGTTGCCGATGATCACGCCGGATTTCTGCAGCGCGATGATCGCCAGGAACAGGCCTATACCGGCCACGATCGCCGACCGCAATGAGGCCGGAATGCCCGACACCAGCCACGCGCGCACGCCGGTCAGCGACAGCACCAGGAACACCAGGCCGGAAATGAACACCGCCGCCAGCGCCTGCTGCCAGGGCAGGCCGGCAGCACCGACCACGGTGAAGGCGAAGAACGCATTCAAGCCCATGCCCGGCGCCATGCCCACCGGGAAGTTGGCCGCCAGTGCCATCACCACCGAGCCCAGCGCGGCGGCCAGGCAGGTGGCCACGAACACCGCACCTGCATCCATGCCGGTGGTGCCGAGAATCTCCGGATTGACGAAGACGATGTAGGACATCGTCAGGAACGTGGTGACACCGGCCAGCAGTTCGGTGCGCACGGTGGTGCCGTGCTGCTGCAGCTGGAACAGGCGTTCGAACAGGGACATGGGGGTTCTCACGACAATAAGGTGTCACGACCAACGGTCATGACCTACCCGGATGCAGAACGTGGGTGCCGACCGTTGGTCGGTACGCCTTACTTCACCACCAACGGTGGTGACCTACCTAAATGAGAAAGGCCGCGCGAGCGCGGCCTTTCCGGTTGCCTTACTTCAGCGCCTTGAAGCGCAGGCGCTTCGGCGCAGCGTCGTCGCCCATGCGGCGGCGCTTGTCTTCTTCGTACTCGCGGTAGTTGCCCTGGAAGAACTCCACGTGCGAATCGCCTTCGAACGCCAGGATGTGGGTCGCGATGCGATCCAGGAACCAGCGGTCATGCGAAATGACGAAGGTGTTGCCCGGGAACTCCAGCAGCGCATCTTCCAGCGCACGCAGGGTTTCGATGTCCAGATCGTTGGACGGTTCATCGAGCAGCAGCACGTTGCCACCCTGCAGCAGGGTCTTGGCCATGTGCAGGCGGCCACGCTCACCACCGGACAGCGAACCGACCATCTTCTGCTGGTCCTGGCCCTTGAAGTTGAAGCGGCCGATGTAGGCGCGCGACTGGATCTCGATGCCGTTGATGTTGAGGATGTCCAGGCCGCCCGCGATTTCCTGGAACACGCTGTGGTTGCCTTCCAGCGCGTCACGGCTCTGGTCGACATAGGACAGCTGCACGGTCGGGCCGACCACGATCTCGCCGGTGTCCGGCTTTTCCTTGCCGGTGATCATCTTGAACAGGGTCGACTTACCCGCACCGTTGGGGCCGATGATGCCGACGATGGCGCCCGAGCGCACCAGGAAGTTCAGGTTGTCGAACAGCAGGCGGTCGCCGAACTTCTTGGAAACGTTCTTGAATTCCATCACCGCCTGGCCCAGGCGCTCGCCCGGCGGGATGAAGATTTCATTGGTCTCGTTGCGCTTCTGGTAATCGACCGACTGCAGCTCTTCCAGGCGGGCCAGACGGGCCTTGCCCTTGGTGCGGCCGCCCTTGGCGTTCTGGCGCGACCACTCCAGTTCCTTCTGGATGGCCTTCTGGCGGGACTTCTCCTGGTTGTCTTCCTGCTTCAGGCGCTCGTCCTTCTGGGTCAGCCAGTCGGTGTAGTTGCCCTTCCACGGAATGCCGCGGCCACGGTCCAGTTCCAGGATCCACTCGGCGGCGTTGTCCAGGAAGTAGCGATCATGGGTGACCGCCACGACGGTGCCGGTGTAGCGCGCCAGGAACTGTTCCAGCCATTCCACCGACTCGGCGTCGAGGTGGTTGGTCGGTTCATCGAGCAGCAGCATGTCCGGCTTCTGCAGCAGCAGGCGGCACAGCGCCACACGGCGCTTTTCACCACCGGACAGCTTGCCGACGATGGCCTCCCACGGCGGCAGGCGCAGCGCGTCGGCGGCCACGTCCAGCTGGTTTTCCAGGGTGTGCGCGTCACCGGCGGCGAGGATCGCCTCCAGGCGTTCCTGTTCCTTGGCCAGCGCGTCGAAATCAGCGCCTTCCTCGGCATAGGCGGCGTACACGGCGTCCAGTGCGGACTGCGCCTGCAGCACTTCGCCCACGCCTTCCTCCACCGCTTCACGCACGGTCTTGGTCGGGTCCAGCTCCGGTTCCTGCGCCAGGTAGCCGACCTTGATGCCCGGCTGCGGACGGGCCTCGCCCTCGAAATCGGTGTCCACGCCGGCCATGATCTTCAGCACGGTGGACTTGCCGGCGCCGTTCAGGCCCAGCAGGCCGATCTTCGCGCCCGGGAAGAAGGACAGCGAGATGTCCTTGATGATCTGCCGCTTGGGCGGGACCACCTTGGACACGCGGTTCATGGTGTAGATGTATTGCGAGGACATGAGGTCTCCGTAGGCGCGACCCTGCGCCCGGTCCGTCACGGGGAACTTCCCGTTGCGGCAGCGGGCACAGATTGAATGGAATACCCCCAATTATAGCCGGAACCGGTTCCGGCCCGCGCTGGCCTGAGCGCCCGGGGCTGGCCGCGGCCTGAATACCCCGTCACAGTCCCGCAGCGGGAAGCGTTTCCAGCCGGAAACCGTTCAGATCGCATGCGCAAGATGGGATCACCACCCACCCAGCAGAGGTCTCCCATGCAACTCCATCGACTCATGGCCGGCGCCGTTGCCTCCGTACTGGCGCTGGGTGCCATCGCCCCGGCCTTTGCCGACAACGACCACCGTGGCCGCGACCACGACCGCCGTGAGTGGCGCGAGGATCGCCGGGAATGGCGTCACGATCGTCGCGACTGGGAACGCGACCGCCGCGAAGCGCGCCGCGATTACCGTCACGATCGCCGCTACGACCATGGCTACTACCGTCCGGCACCGCCGCCGCCGCGCGTGGTCTACAGCCCCGGCTACCGGCCCGGCCATGGCTATGGCTGGCAGCGCGGCCACCGCTACCGCGATTACTACCGTGGCCCGATCTACGTGGTGAACGACTACCCGCGCTACCAGCTGCGCCGCCCGCCGTACGGCCACCAGTGGATCCGCGATGACCGCGGCAACATGCTGCTGGTGGCCATCGCCAGCGGCATCATCGCCGACTACATCGTCAGCAACCGTTGATGCAGCGCCGGGGTCGGATCCCTTTCCGCAGGAAAGGGCTCTGACCCCACAACGCCATGCGGAACCATACGGGGCCGGATTCGTTCGTCGAATCCGGCCCCGGTCGTTTCGGCCCCAGCAGGCCGGGGCGGGGCTACAATCTAGGGCTGAGTCGTACCCCTTTCCCCGCCTGCTGGAGTACCCGATGTTCCCGCGTGACGTCCGCATCGAAACCTACGATCCCGAACTGGCCAAGGCCATCGCCGCTGAGACCCAGCGCCAGGAAGACCACGTCGAGCTGATCGCCAGCGAGAACTACACCAGCCCGGCGGTGATGGAAGCCCAGGGCAGCCAACTGACCAACAAGTACGCCGAAGGCTATCCGGGCAAGCGCTACTACGGTGGCTGCGAATACGTGGACATCGCCGAGCAGCTGGCGATCGACCGCCTCAAGCAGCTGTTCGACGCGGACTATGCCAACGTGCAGCCGCACAGCGGTTCGCAGGCCAACCAGGCCGTGTACTTCGCGCTGCTGCAGCCGGGCGACACCATCCTCGGCATGAGCCTGGCCCACGGCGGCCACCTCACCCACGGCGCCAAGGTGAACGCCTCGGGCAAGCTGTTCAACGCCGTGCAGTACGGCGTCAACGACCAGGGCCTGATCGATTACGACGAAGTCGAGCGCCTGGCCCTGGAGCACAAGCCGAAGATGGTCGTGGCTGGCTTCTCGGCCTACTCGCAGGTGATCGACTGGGCGCGCTTCCGCGCCATCGCCGACAAGGTCGGTGCCTACCTGTTCGTCGACATGGCGCACGTCGCCGGCCTGGTTGCCGCTGGTGTCTACCCGAGCCCGCTGGAACATGCCCACGTGGTCACCTCGACCACCCACAAGACCCTGCGCGGCCCACGCGGCGGCATCATCGTCGCCAAGGGCGCCGACGAGGACCTGGTCAAGAAGCTGCAGTCGATCGTGTTCCCGGGCATCCAGGGCGGTCCGCTGATGCACGTCATCGCCGGCAAGGCGGTGGCCTTCAAGGAAGCGCTGGAGCCGGGCTTCAAGGCCTACCAGCAGCAGGTGGTCAAGAACGCCCAGGCGATGGCCAACACGCTGATCGCGCGCGGCTACAAGATCGTCTCCGGCGGCACCCAGAACCATCTGATGCTGGTGGACATGATCGGCAAGGAAGTGTCCGGCAAGGACGCGGAAGCCGCGCTGGGCAAGGCCCACATCACCGTCAACAAGAACTCGGTGCCGAACGACCCGCGTTCGCCGTTCGTGACCTCGGGCCTGCGCCTGGGCACCCCGGCGGTGACCACCCGTGGTTACGTGGAACAGGACTGCGTGGACCTGGCCAACTGGATCGCCGACGTGCTCGACGCGCCGGCCGATGAAGCCGTGATCGCCCGCGTGCGCGATGCCGTCAGCGCGCAGTGCCGCAAGTACCCGGTTTACGGTTGATCGGGCACTGGGGTCGGATCCCTTCCTTGTGGGAAGGGCTCTGACCCCGGGCACCTGAGTACCGCGCATGGATGAGCGCCGCCTCAAGTATCTCTATGCAGCGCTGGCGGTGCCGTTGGGTGCACCCAGCGTGCTGTTCGGCGGGGCGATGGCGGTGATCGGCATGGCGGGAAGCGTGCTTTCACTCGCCGACGGCACTGTCGATCTGCCCAGCCAGGCGTTGATGCTGGTGTGGGGATTGGCCGGCCTCGCCGGTTGCCTTGCTTGGCTCGATCTCAGTTGTGGATACCTGTTTGGAGGACGCAGCGCACTGCGCACCCGCAGCCGGGTGCAGTGGGGCGCGCTGCTGCTTGGCATGCTCGCGGCGCTGCCGCTGTTGGGCATGGGGCTGTGGCTGGGAATCACACACGGCGTTGAGGGATTGGGTCTGCTGCTGACGGGGCCTTCGCTGCTGGTTCCGGCCGCCATGCTTTTGTGGCTGCGACCGCGCGCTTGAAGCGAGCGACCTTAGCGCTTGAAGCGAGCGACCTTAAAAGAGATTCGAACGCATGGATGAGCGTCTGCACAAACGCCTGTATATCGCCCAATGCCTGCTGCTGGGGCTGCCTGCGCTGGTGGCCGGTGGTGGCGTCGCCGGGTTCGGCATCTACACCTTCCTGGTCCGTCATGGACTGATGCGCGGCGACGAAGGTGCCGTGCTGTTCCTGTGGGCGAGTGCCGGCATTGCCGGGTTGCTGGCATGGCTGTGGCTCAGCATCCGTTACCTGCGGCGGGGGCGCGATGGCGTGCGGCAGTCACCAGCGCTGCCATGGATCGGGCTGGTGCTTGGCGCCATCGCGGCACTGGCCGTGGTCGGCGTCGTGCTTTTCAGCCTGTTTGCCGGCAGCCCCTGGCAGGTGCTGGGGTATCTGGTGCTGGGCGTGCCACTGCTGCTGCCAGCGGCGCATCTGGGTTGGCTGCGTCGCGTCCCCGGCGTTGCCGAACAAGGCTGATTGCAGCCGGCATTTGCTGGGAAAGCCCTTCTCAGGTACCGTTGCGACGCTGCCACGACCGTGGCAGCAGGTATTTTCCTGAGCCAGGCGTTCAATGCATTGCCCCTTCTGCCAGCATGCCGATACACGGGTCATCGACTCGCGCGTCTCCGAAGACGGCGCGACGATTCGTCGTCGGCGTGAGTGCGAGTCGTGCAACGAACGCTTCAGTACGTTGGAAACCGTTGAACTGAAGCTGCCGGCCATCGTCAAGAGCGATGGCACCCGCGAAGCCTTCGATGCCCGCAAGGTCCGTGCCGGCTTCGACCGTGCGCTGCAGAAGCGTGCGGTGCCGGAAGAGAAGATCGAAGCGGCGGTACGCGCGGTGGTGCATCAGCTGCGTATCAGCGGCGAACGCGAAGTGCCCTCGATCAAGGTCGGCGAGTTCGTGATGAATGAACTGCGCAAGCTCGACCATGTTGGTTATGTGCGTTTCGCCTCGGTCTACCGCAGCTTCGAGGACGTGGCCGATTTCCGCGAGGAGATCGAGAAGCTCGAACGCGACCTGCCGTCGAGCACCGAACAATTGCAGTTGCTGGGCGATGTGATCGCCCTGACCAAGAAGAAGAAGGGCTGACGCCCGTTGCTCTGGTAGATGCCAACCTTGGTTGGCGCTTTGCCGCCATCCACGCATGGCGTGGATCCGTACCAACGGCGCTACCATGGCGGCATGAGCACATCGTTCACCGTCCTTGACCACCTGCACATGGCCACCGCATTGCGGCTTGCCGAGCGTGGTGCGTATACCACCCGCCCCAATCCGATGGTCGGCTGTGTGATCGCCCATGGCGAGCGCGTGGTCGGGCAGGGCTGGCACCAGCGTGCCGGCGGCCCGCACGCCGAAGTGTTCGCATTGCGCGAGGCCGGCACCGACGCGCGTGGCGCCACCGCCTACGTCACCCTGGAACCGTGCGCGCATTACGGACGCACGCCGCCGTGCGCGTTGGCGCTGATAGACGCCGGCGTGTCGCGTGTTGTGGCCGCGATGCGCGACCCGTTCCCGAAAGTGGATGGCGGTGGTTTCGATCTGCTGCGCGAAGCTGGCATCGAGGTCGCCGAGGGCTTGATGGCCGAGCAGGCGCGCGAACTCAACAGGGGCTTCCTGTCGCGCGTGGAGCGCGGTCGTCCGTGGCTGCGGGTGAAGCTGGCGGCCAGCCTGGATGGCCGTACTGCGATGGCTGACGGCAGCTCGAAGTGGATCACCGGCCCCGCCGCGCGCGAGGATGTGCAGCACTGGCGCGCTCGCGCCGGCGCGATCCTCACCGGTGCCGACACCGTGATCGCCGACGACCCGATGCTGACCGTGCGCTTGGCCGACACCGAGGTGATGCCACCACTGCGCGTGGTGCTGGATTCGCGCCTGCGCTCGCTGGAATGCAGCCGTGTGCGCGAGGGTGGGGCGCACACGCTGTACCTGCACGATGCGATGATCAGCCCGCCCGACGCAGCCGACGCGGCATTCGCCAGCGTGGCCGTGCGTCACGGCCGCCTGGATCTGGGCGCGGTTCTGGCGCTGCTGGCCGAACGCGGCATCAACGAAGTGCATACCGAAGCCGGCGCGACGCTGGCCGGTGCGCTGCTGCGCGGTGGCTGGGTGGACGAGCTGCTGCTGTACCAGGCGCCGACCCTGCTCGGCGACAGCGGCCGCCCGCTGCTGGCTGGTCTTGGCATCGACGCGATGGACCAGCAGCGCCGCCTGCGCGTGGTCGATCAGCGCCAGGTGGGTGAGGATCTGCGTCTGCTGCTGCGCCCCTGAAAAAGGGACGGAGGGGATTAAGTCGTTTATGCCACAAACGACTTAATCCCCTCCGTCCCTTTTTCAATTCGGCAGGTGCTCGTTCCACTCGAAGAACGGCAGGAATGCATCCGCCAGTCCGCTCATCAGCGGCGTTGGGTTCTGTACGTGCCAGGCGCCACCGTCATGGTCGCGATGGAACGACACCGTGATGATCCTTTCCCGGTCCGGTGCCACGGCGATCATCTGCGTATATGCCGTCGCCAGTTCACTTGCCATCTGCGGCGGATGCGGCCCATTGAACGGCACGCGATGCTGTCGATACACGGGCAGCAGTGCCGACAGGTCAGGCAGGTGGCAGCGATAGTCGACGTCGGCGCTGTCGGTCTGCGCATGGCGCACGCTGTCGGTAGCGCAATGCACCGACTTCTGCCGCTTGCGCAGCGCCGCAGCAGCCTTTGGCCAATCAGCCAGTTCGGGCGCCTCGTCCAGATGACTTGCACCCGCCAGTGCCGCCGCGAGGGCAGCCCCGTTGTCGGTATCGAGATAGCGGGCCAGCGTTGCCTGTGCTGCTGCATCGCCGTGCACGATCACCTGTGCATACAGGTCGAATACCTGCACGGGCGCCAGCGCAGGTGCCGACGCCAGTGCAGTACCAGGGGCCAGCAGCAGCGCTGCCAGCCCCAGTCGTTTCAGCGCAGTGACCTCACGCGCACTCATCGGTCCACATCATCTCGGCCATCGGACGCAGTGCCTTGCACTCCTGCGTCATCTCCTCGGCCGACATCACCTGCGTCTTGGCCTTCAGCTCTTCGGCCATCGCATCAACACCGCTGATCTGGTCCGGCGCAATTTTCGCCACGCAGCTGCGGTGCTGTTGCAGCAGCAGGTCGCAGGCCGGCACGCCGGTCACCTTAGGTGCCTTGGCCGCTTCAACGTCCTGGATCCATTCTTCGAACGGCGCCAGCGCACCCAGCACCGGGCCCACCAGATCGTCGAAGTTGCTGCTGTACCAGTAGCCCTTGTCCTTGGCGGTGTACAGGGTGAGGGTGCCGGTCACTGCCTTGCGCGGGCCAGTCTGCAGGGCCTTGGTATAGGCTTCGGTAAAGCGGGTGCGGGTAGCCTGCTCATCACTGGTCAGGCTGGCAGTGAACAACGGATGCACGCTGGCCAGGTCGGCCAGCTGGCAGCTGAAATCGACCTTGGCGATCTTCTGGTCGTCCACGTACTCGTTGTCTTCCACCGTGCTGCGCGTAGCACGGCACTGCGAGGCCTTCAGCGCCTTGGCGTACATTGCTTCCGCCACTGCAGGATCGCCTTTCACGCCGGCCACGGCCAGCACCGTCTGCCACGGCTCGGCAAGGGCCTGCGCCATCATGCCCGGCACCGGCGTTACCGAGTCCTGGCCATCGAAGGCCGGCTTCAGCGCGTCGTTGAGCGTGCGCGTGGCAGCGGCATCGTCTTCCAGCAATGCGCGTGCGTACAGATCGAAGGTCTGTTCCGGCGTCAGCTGCGCAGGTGCGGCCGAGGCGAACAACGGGGCGCACAGCAGTGCGGTGGCCAGCAGGCCGCGGATCGGGGTCTTCATGACGGTGTTCCTGTTCCAGAGGGCGGCAAGCCTAGCGCAATTGCCATGGCATTCGATGGTGCGCGACAGCCAAGCGTGTTGCGCGCGGCGGCCAACAAAAAACGGGCCCCTTGCGGGACCCGTTCGATCACACGACGAGGATCGGGCAATCAGAAGCTGGCGCGCACGCCGGCCGAGTACTGGGTGACGTCGCGGTAGCCGGAGATCTCACCGACCAGGCCCCAGGTACGGGTGAAGTTGATCTGGCCGCCGAGGGTGCCGACCCAGGTGCCCTTGAACTCGTTGCCGCCGTCCATGTAACCGGCCTTGATCCAGGCTTCGGTCATGCGCGAAGGCTTGCCACGCAGGCCCATGGTGGCACGCACCAGGTTGGTGTGGTCCTTGATGGTGAAGCGGCCGTAGTCCACGTCCTTGACGGTCACTTCCGCCTGCTGGCGGACCCAGGCAATGTCAGCGGTGTAATCGACGCGATCACTGAAGGGCATGTGGTAGCCGACGCCCAACTCCGGCTGGTTCAACTTCAGCTTCATCGAGCCGTAGTCGTAGTCGTACGACTTGCTGCCGTAGTTCCAGCCGCCGAACACGTGCACCTGCTCGGCCAGCGCGATCGAACCGCGCACATAGCCACCATCGACCTTCGGGTCGTTGAATGCTTCGTCATCGGTCTTGACCTGGGTCCAGCCGCCTTCGACGTAGGTGTAGCTCAGGGCGTCGGCCGAGGCCGAGAACGGGGCGGCGGCCAGCAGGGCGGCCACGATCAGGATCTTGCGCATGGGAATTCCTGTGAATTTCAGTCCATTGGCGGTCCACCTGTGCGGCAGTCCGTGGCGACCTCATGTCGTCCGAGCGCCGATTTTAATGAAAGTTTTACGAAATGCGAGCGACGGCCGTCACAGGCCAGGGCACGCCCGGGCGGGGTCGGATCCGTTTCCCATCGGGAAACGGCTCTGACCCCATGGCATCCGACCCCGTTCAGCCCGGGCTGTTACACTTGGCGGGCCGGTTCGCCGGTACACAAACGTCTTCAGGGCGGGGTGCAATTCCCCACCGGCGGTAGGTGCGCAAGCACGAGCCCGCGAGCGCCCCGGCCTTACCGTCGGGGGTCAGCAGATCCGGTCCAATGCCGGAGCCGACGGTCATAGTCCGGATGAAAGAAGACGGTGCCACAGGGCCTATGCGGCCCTGCGCCCGCCTGTTTGCCTTGCGGCGTTTTTCGCTCACTTTTCGCGGAGAACGTTACTTGTTTACTGGAATCATCGAAGGCGTCGGCCGTCTGGCCGCTCGCGAATCCATCGGCGGCGATGTCCGCTTCACCTTCAATGTCGGGAATCTGCCGTTCGACAACGTGCAGATGGGCGAGAGCATCGCCATCAACGGCGTCTGCCTCACCGTCATCGCGTTTGACGCCGGCAGCTTCCAGGCCGATGCGTCCACCGAGACCCTGGGCCTGACCACGCTGGGCCAGCTGGCCGAAGGTGCTGTGATCAACCTCGAACGTGCCATGCGCCCGACCGACCGCCTCGGCGGCCATCTGGTCAGCGGCCACGTTGATGGCCTCGGCCAGGTGCTGTCCATCCACGAAGATGCCCGCGCGCAGCGCTGGCGTTTCGCCGCGCCGGCCGCGCTGCGCCGCTACATCGCCAAGAAGGGCTCCATCTGCGTGGACGGCGTCAGCCTCACCGTCAACGAAGTGGACGACGAAGGCTTTGAAGTCGCACTGATCCCGCACACCGTGGCCAATACCGCGTTCTCCGCCACCGGCGTGGGCAACGCGATCAATCTTGAAATCGATCTGGTCGCTCGTTATGTCGAGCGGCTGATCAGTGTGCCGACCAACGGTCTGCACCCACAGGGAGATGCCGTGCCGACCAACGGTCAGCACCCACAGGGAGATACCCCATGAACTTCGCCCCCATCCCCGACATCCTGGAAGACATCCGCCTCGGCCGCATGGTCGTCATCGTCGATGACGAAGACCGCGAGAACGAAGGCGACCTGATCATGGCGGCCGAGCTGGTCAAGGCCAGCGACATCAACTTCATGGTCACCCACGGCCGCGGCCTGGTGTGCCTGCCGCTGACCCGCACCCGCGCCGCCGACCTCGGCCTGGCGCCGATGGTGCAGGCCAATACCGCGCAGTTCCAGACCAACTTCACCGTCAGCATCGAGGCCGCCGAAGGTGTCACCACCGGCATCTCGGCGCATGACCGCGCGCACACCATCCGCACCGCGGTGAAGCCCAACGCCAAGCCGGCCGACCTGCACCAGCCGGGCCACATCTTCCCGCTGATCGCCCAGCCGGGTGGCGTGCTGACCCGCGCCGGCCACACCGAAGCTGGCGTCGACCTGGCGATGCTGGCCGGGCTGGAACCGGCCGGCGTGCTGGTGGAGATCCTCAACCCCGACGGCAGCATGGCGCGCCGCCCGGAACTGGAAGTGTTCGCCCGCGAGCACGGCCTGAAGATGGGCTCCATCGCCGATCTGATCGCCTATCGCCTGGCCACCGAAAAGACCGTCGAGCGCGTCGATGAGCGCGAGATCGAGACCGAATTCGGCCCGTTCAAGCTGGTCACCTACCGCGACCGCATCGCCCACGACCTGCATTTCGCCCTGGTCCGTGGCACCCCGGATGCCGATACCCCGACCCTGGTGCGCGTGCAGGTGGAAAACCCGCTGGCCGACCTGCTGCACTGGCGTCGCGACGACTTCGGCGTGGCCGCCACCGATGCCCTGCGTGCCATCGATGCCGAGGGCAGTGGCGTGATGGTCGTGTTGCAGGCCCCGCGCGACGGCGAAGGCCTGCTGGCCCGCCTGCGCCAGCAGCCGGCGCCGGTGGTGCCGGGCAAGGACAAGGACGTGAGCCAGTGGCGCCGCAACGGTGCCGGTGCGCAGATCCTGTCCGACCTGGGCCTGGGCAAGCTGCGCGTGCTGGGTACCCCGCGCCGCCAGATCGGCCTGGCCGGGTACGGCCTGGAAGTGGTGGAGACGGTCACCCCGTAACCCCCTTGGCGTGCCGACCAACGGTCGGCACCCACCGTCTGCCCTCTGGTGGGTGCCGACCGTTGGTCGGCACGCCTCCAGGCCCCCGCCAGCCACGGCCGGGGCCCATCCACGGTAGAATTACCCCTTAATCGAATCCCAAGCCGCATATGAGCCACTACGAAGGCGATCTTCGCACTCCCGAATCGGCGCGCTTCGCCATCCTGGCCAGCCGCTGGAATGCCCGCATCACCGACGTGCTGGTCGCTGGCGCCCGCCAGAGCCTGGCCGGCAACGGCATTGCCGAAGCCAGCATCGACGTGATCCGCGTGCCGGGTGCCTGGGAACTGCCGCTGGTTGCCGCGCGCCTGGCCGCCGCCCACGAACACGCCGCCATCCTCACCCTGGGCTGCGTGATCCGCGGCGACACCCGCCATTACGAACACGTGGCCGACCGTTGTGCCGAAGGCCTGATGCGCGTGCAGCTGGACTTCGGCGTGCCGGTGCTGAACGGCGTGCTGGCAGTGGAACGTGTGGAAGATGCCGAGGCCCGCGCAGGCGGCAGCCACGGCAACAAGGGCGAGGAAGTCGCACTCGCCGCATTGGAAATGGTCAACCTTCTGGAGCAGCTGCCATGAACAAGAACACCCAGGGCAAGCCCTCCGGTAAACCCGTCCGCCGCGATGGCATCGATCCGGTGCTGCGCTCGCGCGCGCGCCGTCGTGCCGTGCAGGCCATCTACGCCTGGCAGATCTCCGGCGGCAACGGCCAGTCGCTGATCGCCCAGTTCGCCCACGAGCAGGCCCGCGAAATCGCCGACCTGGCGTACTTCGAAGCGCTGGTGCATGGCGTGCTCGACAACCGTCGCGACATCGACGAAGCCTTCGGCCCGTACCTGGACCGCAGCATCGACGAAGTGGACGCGATCGAACGCGCCGTGCTGCGTCTGGCCGGTTACGAGCTGCGTTACCGCCTGGACGTGCCGTACCGCGTGGTCATCAACGAAGCCATCGAATCGGCCAAGCGCTTCGGTTCCGAACATGGCCACACCTACGTCAACGGCGTGCTGGATCGTGCCGCCGTGGAATGGCGCAAGGTCGAATCGGGTCACTGACCCGGTTTCTGTAGAGCCGAGCCATGCTCGGCTCACCGTGCAGCGCACGGTTGCGTCCGGCAGTGCGGCGCGTGATCGAACTGCAGCCGAGCATGGCTCGGCTCTACAAGAAAGCAGAACGCCCCATGTCCCTGGCCGAATTCACCCTCATCGACCGCATCCGCGCCCGCACCGTCGAGCGCGACGACATCGTGCTCGGCATCGGCGATGACGCTGCACTGCTGCAGCCGCGCCCGAACGAACAGCTGGTGGTCACTGCCGACACGCTCAACAGCGGCGTGCATTTCCCGGTAGAAACCCCGGCGTTCGACATCGGCTGGAAGACGCTGGCCGTCAACCTGTCCGACCTCGCCGCGATGGGCGCGCGCCCCGCGTGGTGCACGCTGGCGCTGTCATTGCCCGAGGCCAGCGAAGACTGGATCGAGGCGTTTGCCGATGGCTTCTTCGCACTGGCCGACCAGCACGACATCGCGCTGATTGGTGGTGACACCACGCGTGGCCCGCTGTCGCTGTCGGTCACCGCGATGGGTCAGGTCTCACGTGGCCAGGCGCTGCGTCGTGATCGCGCACAGATTGGCGATGACATCTGGGTCAGCGGCACCCTCGGCGACGCTGCCGGCGCGCTGCGGCTGTGGCAGCAGGGCGCATTGAACGTGACCGCCGCCACGCTGCTGGCCGACTACGAAACCCTGCGCCTGCGCCTGCTGCGTCCCACCCCGCGCGTCACCCTCGGCCTGCGCCTGCGTGCATTCGCGCATGCCGCCGTGGATATCTCCGATGGGTTGCTGGCCGACCTTGGCCACATTGCTGCCCGCAGCGGCGTGCGCGCCGAAGTCGATGCCGATGCGTTGCCGATGTCAGCGGCGCTGCGCGAACTACTGGGCCGCGATGCTGCCCGTGAGTGCGCTCTGCATGGTGGCGACGATTACGAACTGTGCTTCACCGCCGCCGCCGACCAGCGCGACGCGTTGCACTTCGTTGCCGAATCGCTGGATCTGCCGATCACCCGCATCGGCCGGATCATGGAAGGGCAGGGCGTGCATACCGAAGGCCACGACGGCCCGAGCGGGTACGAGCACTTCGCCGGCTGAGCACACCACGTCATGCCCGCTGTTGCGCGGCAACCTGTCGTTCGATGCTCGCCGCGATCAACGCGATAGCTTCAACGACGGTTGCCTTCGACGTCGCATCTGTCACACCGGCGCTGTGCAGGGCCTGCTCGGCCTGTTGGCAGCTGCGCGCCGCCTGGGTCTCCCCCAGAAATGCCAGCGCGCCGGCAAAGCTGTGCAGCAGATCGATCAGGGCCGGTGCATCGGCGCTGTCCAGCGCCTGGATCAGCGCCGTGTAATCACGATGCGCGGTTTGCAGGAACGCCTCGCGCATCTGCCGCTGAACCACCTCGCTTACTGCCGGGGGTAACGTTGGCCGGATCGTGCGATCAAGATCGAATCCGTGCAGCGCGGCCTCCAGCGAGGGCAGGTCGAGTGGCTTCAGCAGCAGGGTGGACATGCCTGCTTCGCGTACGCGTCGCGCATCTTCGGGCATCGCGTTGGCGGTGAGCGCCACGATGGGGATGGAGGGATCGTCCGCACGCAGCTTCCGGGCCAGCCCGTATCCGTCCATGCGTGGCATGTTCAGATCGGTCAGCACGATATCGAACCGGTCCTCGCGCCAGCGCTGCCACGCCTCCTCTCCGTCGGCCGCGAGGGTGACCTGCCAGCCGAGTGCACGCAGCTGTCCCAGCGTCACGTCACGACTGATCACGCTGTCATCCACCAGCAACGCGTGGCCGCGCGAGGGATGCGCGCGCTCGACAGGCGCCGGCCGTGGCAGCGCGTCTGCCACGGCGGTGGTCCGGCGTGCCGGAATGTCCGCGTGGAAAACGCTGCCGTTGCCCGGCGTGCTGCGCACGCCGATGGTGCCGCCCAGCAGTTCGGTGAAGCGCTGGCACAAGGCCAGCCCTAGGCCGCTGCCGCCGTGCTGCCGTGCCGAGCCGGCACCGACCTGCACGAACGGCTTGAACAGCTTGTCCTGCGCCTCGGCATCGATGCCCGGGCCCGTATCGCGGACCTCCACGTGCAGCCATTCCGTGCCATCAGGCCGCACCGAGGCATCAACGCTGACCGCCACCATTCCCGATGCCGTGAACTTCACTGCATTGCCAACCAGGTTGTTGATCACCTGCGCCAAGCGGCCTGCGTCGGCTACGTAGGCGGGTCCCAGCGCATCGCCCGTGTGCAGCTCCAGGCGCAGGCCCTTCGCGCTGGCCTGTGGTTCGAACAGCGTCGCAGTCTGCTGCAGCAGCGCACGCGGATTGAAAGGTGCCGGCTCCAGCGTCATCAGCCCGGCTTCGATGCGGGAAAGATCCAGGGTGTCGTTCACCAGCCCCTGCAGCACATCAGCGGCACTGCGCGCACGCGTGACATGCGCGTGCGACGCCGGTGGCATGGCCTGGTGCGCAAGCAGTTCAAGATGGCCGAGCACGCCGCTCAAGGGGGTGCGTATTTCGTGGCTGATCATCGCCACGAAGGCGGTCTTGGCGTGGTCCGCAGCCTCGGCATCGTGCTGGGCTTGTTCGGCATGCCGGCGTGCATCCAGCAGGCGCTGCTGGGTTTCCTTCTGCGCGGTCACATCGGTTACCGCGGAGACCCAGATCGCCCGCCGCTGGTAGCGCGAGGCGGCCACGATGGACTGCAGGTAGCGCGGGGAGCCTTGCTCATCCGAGGAGGGTGCCTCGAACAGCTGGCCGTGCACCTGGCCGTCAACGCGTTGCACCAGGCGGCCGACCAGCACGTCCATCAGGTTGCCGGCGGCGTCGCCGATCAACTGCTCCAGTGCCTGGTTATGCAGGATCACCTGCCCGCTCTGCTGGTCGAGCAGGCACAGGCCCACCGGCGAGGTTTCGATCAGCGTGCGGCTCAGCGCTTCGCTTTCATGCACCCGTGCGGCTTCCTCCAGCGCCGGCCGCAGCACGCGCCGGTCCACCAGCAGCAACAGCGTCCACAGCGCGGCCAGCAACGCTGCCAGGGCCAGCCCACCGCCGAGCAGATAGATCCGCTGCGCCGCCCAGATGTCGCTCCAGCGGTAGAGCCGCAGCAGTGTCCAGTCGATGCCATGCAATGGCGTGGATACCACGAAGGCACAGCCGTCAGGCAGTGCCAGCATCGTAGGCCGGGGCGATGGCACGGCGCGCAGCGCAGGCCCGGAAATTGCAGCGTCCACCGCGCTGCGCAGAACATCGTTCTGCTGGCGGTCCAGCACCACCCACGTGCCCGGGCTGGCCTCCTCCAACCGCTCGCGCAGGCCTTGCAGAGGTTCAAACGTCAGCCGGTTGATGAAGGGGGTACCGTTGCTGCGCAGACGCATCTGGGTGACCAGCGCATCCTCGCCGGTGAAGGGATTGCGGCCGAAGTAGGCGCGCAGCCAACCGCTGGCCAGTTGAAGCTCGGAGTCCGCACCCGCCGACTGCCAGCCCGCATCGGCGGTCTGGACCAGCACGGCCAGCGCCTGCTCACGGCTCTGCACCTTCATGAGCTGCAGCAGCTGCGCTTCATCATGCAGTCCAGCAATCGCAAACAGGCGGCCTTCCGGTTCGAAGGCGAAGGAGATCAAGGAGGTGGGCGAATCCTGCGCCGCCACGGTTGCGGCCATGTACGCCGAATAAGTCTGCACCATGCCCAGGTACGCCGCCTCCGCCTGGGGCGGAAGACGGCCATCGCGCGGGGACAGCGCCAGCCAGGGGACGGACAGGGCGCCCGGTGCCATGACGCCTGCGGCGCCCTCCTGTGCCGAAAAGCGCTCACTGATGGACATGCCTCCGGCCACCAGCGCGGGCTGCTGGGTGGCCCACAACGTGGCGTTGGTGTTCAAGCTGGCCACGTAGGCCCGCCTGCGCTCGCCGATGTAGCGATCCACCGTCTGCTGGCCGCGTCGTAGTGCTTCGCGCTCGTTGATATGCACGGTTTCCAGGCGCAGCCACAGCGCCGCGCAGCCGGCAGCCAGCAGCAGCAGGGTCAGGATGGCACCGCCGCCGAACAGCAGCCGGCGCTGCAATCGTTGCAGGGTGGCCAGCACGGAGCCCGAGGGTGACGCCATGGTGCGAACCTGCGACGTGCGGGTGTGGACTACAGCCTGCCGCGCGGGCCGCCCTCAATGCAAGCAGTCGCCGATGCAGTGCGTAAGCGCAGTTTGCGCCTACCGTCCAACGCGCGCTTCGGCTTCGCGCGGCGTGCCGTAATCATCCAGCCACTTGAATGCCACCGTCGCTGGCATCGTGGCACCCTCCGGCAGCGCATAACGCACCTGTGCCCCCGGCGCAATCATGTCCACCTCCACGCTGCTTCCATCGGCCAGCGTCAACGTGCTCAACGTCACGTGGTACGCGCTCGGGTTGCGTACCTGCAGGGTATCGCCATCGGCAGACCACTGCAGCGTGGCTGCTGCGTCGCGCGCATTGCCCGGCAGTCCGGCGGGGCGATGGAACAGCTTCACCCGCGTACGCACCGCGAACTGCAGCAGGTTCTTGCCGCTGGCATCGCTGGGCTTGGGCGGAATGTCCAGCAGATTGAAATAGAACACCGATTCGCGATCGGTCGGCAGCGGCGCCTCCGATGGGCGCGGTGCGTAGGTGACGCGATATGCCTGGCCCTGCTTCGGCTGCAGCAGGCGTGGCTCGGCCGGTGTCAGCCTGAAGGGAGTGCGCACGTTCTCCGGGCGCGACTGGCTGTCGCCGTCGTCGATCCACACCTGCGTCATCGCCGGCAACTCGCCCACGTTGCTGGCCTTGACCGTCACGTCGCGGCCCTTGCTGGCGTCGTGCACGATGCGCGTGCCCTGCAGTGTCACCGCAGCCGATGCCGGCAGCGCCACCGACACGGCCAGCAGCGCGCATATCCACGTCCTGGCGCGGAGTTTCATGGTCAACCTCATTGAAAGGTGCAGGCCAGCACAGCGTGGTGCTGGCCTGCCGGAAGTGGATTACTTGTAGAGCACCACGAAGTCGCCCGAGGCATTGGCGGTGCCTGCCTGCGCGTTCTGCGCCGGTGAGGCGTACCACGCGCTGTAGTCCAGCTGGCCGCTGCCACCAGCGGCGATGGTCACCCACACGGCCGGGTCTTCACCGATCTTCTGCTGGTTGCCCGCGGCGTCGTAGAGGGCCACGCCAACATTGGCTGCAGAAGACGCTGCCGTCAGTGCCAGGTTGCCGGTGCTGCCATCGGGCGTGCCGCCGAAGCGCACACCCACATCCTGTGATGCACCCGAGCCGGAGCAATCCAGCGCGATGGTGAAGTTCTTCTGGCCGGCGCGGGTGCTGGCGTTGACCGAGGCCAGATCGACCTTGCCCATCGGCACGGTGATGGTGCCGCCGGTGGAGCCCACCGAACAGGTGGAGGTCATCAGTTCGCCAGTGATTTCCAGCGTTTCGGCAGACACCGACGGCGCGACGACCGCGAGGGCCGAAAGCGACAGGAGGCGGAGTGAAAGTGGCATGACAGTTCTCTGTAGTGGAATGGAGGCACGCGGTGACCGCCCATGGCAGTCAGCCCGGGTAGTTTCGATGCGCGCGTCAGGCTGCGGTATGCAACAAGTTGTAAAAGCGCGTTGACGTTCGCGAACTGCAATTAATCCGATTGGAAGTGGCAGTGCCGCTGCCTAGACTGCGCGGCCTCGATTGGTTGTCGAAGGACTTGAATTGGTACTCCGCCGAAACTACTGGCGCGCGCTGTCATGGCGATTGCTGCTGTTGGCACCGGCAGCGCTGTTGCTGGCATCTCCGGCTGTCGCCTGCCAGCGACTGGTCCTCGGTGATCAAACCTTGGACGACAACATTACGATGCCCAATCTGGACCTGCCAGACCGTTACTACCGTGGCACGGGGGGCTACCTGACCGATGCGTACGAGTGCCCGGCGGGAACGGCCGAGTTCGTGGTGGATGTATCTCTGGCAGGCCTGACCTATGTGCGCGACATCGTCTATGACGGCATGGTATGGGCAGCCTACGGATTCAGCGATCGCTCGCCGTTGATTGGCATGGTGTACCAGCTGACTGGCAGCTCAAACCAACCATTGCACCCTGGGCAGCGCATCACCCTTGATGCTTCCGTTACGAGCAACGGCAAGAAGAATGCTGGTGTGATCATCCGGTACTTCTTTCGGGGGGGCGCCATGGAAAGCGTGCCCTACAGGCATCTCGGCACAGTCGAAGCCTGGCCGGTGAGTGATCCCAGTCAACGCCTGCTTTCGCCCATCGCGCTGGGTTTTACCGTTCCCCCCGTCACCTGCACCCTTGCCAACGCCTCCCACACTCTCGACGACGTTCTCGCCAACGAACTCGCCGCCAGCGGCAGCAACGCGAAGGAATCCAGCTTCGACGTCGCGATGAACTGCCCGATGGACAACATCGACGTGCAGCTGTCGCTGGCCGACGCGAATGATCCAGGCAGCAGCAACGGCCAGCTTGCCCCAGCCCCCGGTGCCACCGCTGGCGGCGTGCAGGTGCAGCTGCTGCGTGGTGGCCAGCCGGTGCAGTTCGGCCAGGCGTGGTCGCACGGCTGGTCCAGCAAGGGCCAGCAGGCCATTCCGTTCAGTGCGCGCTATCTGCGTACGGCCGACCCGCTGGTGCCCGGCGACGTCAAAGGCGAGGCGGTGCTGACCGCTGACTACCGATGATTGCCGTTGGCCATGCCCGAGCCGTCACGCGATCGCTCTGCGGCGCCATCGGTGCGGTGTTGTCGACGGGGCTGGCGTTCGATGCCGCCGCCGCGCCGGTCGAGTTCAGCGAAGGCTTCCTGATCGGCGGCGAAGCCATCGACATGGCGCGTTACGCCAACGGCAATCCGTTGCCGGCCGGCGACTACGCGGTGGACGTGCACGTGAACGGCGAGTACTTGCGCAGCCAGGACATCCGTTTCGTCATTGAAGACGATCCGCAGATTGCCGTGGCCTGCCTGTCACCGACGCTGGTGCGCGGGCTGCCGTTGAAGCCTGCGTTCCTGGAGGCACTGCCGTCCGAGGAAAACACCTGCGTGGATCTGCCTGCGCTGGTTGAGGGCGCCAGCACCACCTTCGACAGCGGCGAACTGCAGTTGTCCCTCAGCATTCCGCAAGCGGCGCAAGCCATCGCCGCGCGCGGCTTCGTGGCGCCGGAACTGCGCGACGACGGCATCACCGCTGCCTTCATCGATTACAGCGCCAACCATTACCGCAGCCAGGGCAACGACAGCAGCTACCTCGGCCTGCAGGCGGGCTTGAACCTGGGCGCATGGCGCCTGCGCCACCGCGCGTCGCTCACCCATGGCAGCCAGGGCACCCGCCACCAGGTCATCAGCAGCCACCTGCAGCGCGACATTCCGCGCTGGAACAGCCAGCTGCTGCTGGGCCAGGGCAACACCGGTGGCGAGCTGTTCGAAAGCGTGCCGTTCACCGGTGTGCGCGTGGCCAGCGACGAACGCATGCTGCCCGATTCACTGCGTGGCTATGCACCGGTAGTGCAGGGCATTGCCGAAGGCAACGCGGTGGTCACCATCCGCCAGAACGGCAACATCATCCACGAGAGCAACGTCGCGCCCGGTCCGTTCACCATCGAGGATCTCTACCCCACCAACTTCGGCGGCGACCTGGACGTCAGCGTCACCGAAGCCGATGGGCGCGTGCAGCGCTTCAGCGTCAATTTCTCCGCCGTGCCGCAGGCGTTGCGTGCCGGGTCGTCGCGCTTTGCGGTCACCGCCGGCGAGCTGCGCGACACCGGCAATACGCTGCAGGCGCTGCGCTTCACCGAAGGTACCTACGCGCGCGGCGTGAACAACCGGCTTACCGTGCTGGGTGGCGCGCAGCTGGGTGAGGACTATCGCGCGCTGCTCACCGGTGCCGCGGTCAACACGGCCATCGGTGCGTTCGGTGCCGATGTGACCCATTCGCGCGCGCGCCTGCGCGGCAGCGAGACGGTCACCGGCAACAGCTTCCGCTTGAATTATCAGCGCTACGTGGCGCGCACCGGTACCAACTTCGGCCTGGCCGCGTACCGCTACAGCACGCGTGGCTTCCTCAGCCTCAACGACGTGGCGCGTGCGCAGAACGACGACTGGGGCTATGGCCAGCGCGCCCGCCAGCGCTACCAGGTGAACTTCTCGCAGAAGGTGGGGCAGCGCAGCAACCTGTATCTCAGCGGCGGCCACGTGGCGTACTGGGACAGTGCGCGACGCCGCAACGATTTCCAGCTGGGCTTCCAGAGCACGTTGGGGCGGGTCAACTATGGCGTGTCGGCACTGCGCTACCGCTTGGGCGATGGCCGCCAGGACACGCGCTATGCGTTCACCCTCAGCGTGCCGCTGGGCCGCAGTGCCAACGCACCGCGTGCCAGCACCCAGCTCAGCCAGGCCGACAGTGGGCGGCAATCGCAGCTGGGCATCAGCGGCAGCCTGGGTGAGTCACGTGCGCTCAGCTACAGCCTGTCCGGCGCGCAGGGCAACGGACAGAACAGCCACAGTGCCTATGCCGCGTGGCAGGGCAGCCGTGGCAACCTCAACGCCGGCTACAGCCGCAGCGGCGACTACCGCAGCCTGTCGCTGGGTGCGTCCGGCAGCGTGGTGCTGCATGGCGGTGGCCTCAACCTGGGCGCGCCGGTGGGCGAGGGCTTCGCGCTGGTGCAGGCGCCAGGTGCGCAGGGCGCGCGCATCGGCAGCAGTACCGACCTGCGCGTTGCGCGCAATGGCTACGCGTTGCTGCCGCACATCAGCCCCTATCGCTGGAACACCATTGATCTGGATCCCTCCGGTCTGCCGATCGAGGTGGAGCTGCTGCAGACCTCGCAGCGTGTGGCGCCCACCGCCGGTGGCATCGTGCGCGTGCCGTTCCAGGTGCGTCGCGAACGCACGCTGTTCATCGACGCCACCGATGCCTTGGGCCAGCCGCTGCCGTTTGCCGCGGTGGTGCAGACCGAAGACGGTACGCCGGCCGGTGCGGTGGGGCAGGGCGGGGTGATCCAGCTGCGGGGTGCACAGGACAGTGGCGCGTTGATTGTCGACCCCGATGGCAAGCGACGCTGCCGCATCGACTACCGCATGCCCGATGCACCGGACGCCTACGGCCTGTCATGGAGCCAGACGGTGTGCGTGCCGCAGCCGTTGCCGCCGGAGAGCCAGCAGGCGGGCACGCCGGAGCGGGAAGAGGGCGCCGCCCCATGAGTTTCGTCTTTCCTTTCATCGTTCACAGGAGTCCAGCCATGTCCCGTTCCCTTCTTCAGTTGATCGGGGGGCCGATGCTGTGCCTGATCGCGTCGGCCGCAGGTGCGCAGGCCACCCTCACCATCAGCGGTCGCGTGCTGCCGGGCACCTGCACGCTTGCAGCCCCGGCGATCGCGCTGGACCCGGTGAAGGCCGATGAGATGACGCCAGGTGCCGCCAACAGCGTGAAGGCAGGTGCGTTGAACTTCACCGGCTGTGTGGGCGTCAGCCGCGCGCGCCTGTCGTTCGATGGCACGGCCGCCGACGGCGACCCGGAGCGCTGGAAGAACACTGCCGCCGCCACGCCAGCAACGGGTGTGACGGTCGCGCTGCTGGCTGGCGCGACCGGCAACACGTACCTGAAGAAAGGCGACGCCGACATTCCGGTGGCGGTTTCTGGTGCCACGGCCTCTTATCCGCTGCGGGCGGGCTACTTCATCCCCAACACCAGTGGCATCAACGCCGGCAACATTTCCACCGAGATCGTGGTAACAGCTGCCTACGATTGATCGCCGATCCGGCCCTGTAGAGCCGAGCCATGCTCGGCTGCTCTTCGATCAGGATCCAGGCAAGCCGAGCATGGGCTCGGCTCTACAAGTGCCGCTAAGCAGCCCGCAACTGCACATCCACATACTCGGCCAGCCCACGGCAGGCCAGCAGCAATCCCTCACGCACGTCATCGCCTACCTGCTGCCCCTCGTCGCCATCCACGCGCACACGCTCGATGGCGTGCAGCAGTTCCAGCAGCAGTGTCAGCCCGGCATTGGCGCGGTCGATGCGTGCCATCGCGATGCCCTGGCCCTGATTGCGGCCTTTACAGGGCCAGGGTCGGCCATCGGCGGCTTCCACATGACGAATGCGCTGCAGGCAGCCGAGCAGAGTGATGCCTGCGTCAGCGTGGGCGCCCATCGTGCTGCCCAGGGTGGTTTCCAATGCCTTTGCCAGGTCCTCCGGCAGGCGTTCGACGGCATCGCCCAGGGTGGCGAAGAGGTAGGGATAGAGCGAAGAAGTCATGGCGGCGTCCTTGAGTGCGAAGCAAGGGGCCGCCCTCGCGCTGGGCGAGGGCGGCGGACGGTGCGTGGTTGCAATACCGGTGGCAAAAACGCGAAACGCCGGCGGGCACGAAGCCCCCACGCACCGCCCGCCATAGATACACGGACGGATTGCCTGCCGACGCCGCCCAACAAGGAAAGAGCGACGCCGACAGGCAAGCGTAAACAACGTCTTTGCCAAACGGGATTGCAAGCCCGTGCCACCCGTTGTCGGTGGCGCGCCATGATGTGCACGGAAGTGCTGCTATACCAATCAGAAAAGTTTCAATTTCGAAAACGTTGCAGATTCACTGAGCATGCAATGCGCGAAGCCAGGTTCACATCGGCGTGGCAGTTGCGACACTTCTGTAGAGCCGAGCCCATGCTCGGCTCACCGCGTTCTATCGAAAAGCAGCCGAGCATGGCTCGGCTCTACAGAAAGCAGAGCACGGCGCCGGAATCATCCGGCGCCGTGCGTGTTTCTACTTCACCACTTGTACGCAACACTCAGATTGGCAGTCGCCTCGCGGTAACCATGGTCACCGCGCATCACACCGAAGCCACCCCATGCGCTCAGGCCCGAACGGAAGTCCACGCGTGCACCGGCATTCAACTCGTAGCGGTTGGGCGGCACGCTGGCCTTCAACGCTTCATCGTCAAACGCCATGCCGTTGCTGGCGCCATCGCGGTACCAGTTGGCCACCACGTAGGGGCTGACCGAGGCGCCGGCGGCACTGTGGCCTTCACCCTGCAGGCGCAGGCCCGCACGGCCTGACAGGCCACTGTCGCCCAGGCTGCGCACCACGGTGCCGTTGGCTTCTGCGTGGCGGTCGGTGTTGGCGTCGGTGTACACCAGCTGCAATTCCGGCTGCAGGCTCAGCGCGGTGCTGCCGATCGCACCGATACCGATGCGGTAACCGGCCTCCAACGACGACTGCCACAGACCCGAGTCGTAACGCTCTTCGGCCAGGCCTTCGCCCTGCACGCGGTTGCGGAACTGGCCACGCTGCACGCTGGCATCCACATACAACGCATCGCTGTTCCAGTTGCCGTACACGCCCAGCGCGCCGCCTTCCACCTTGCCGCGTGCGCTGTAGCCGGTCAGCTGCGAGCGCGAAGTGGCACTGGATTGCGCGACGGTACCCATCACGCCCACACGGCCACGGCCGTTGTCGAACACGCCGATGTCCGCGCCCAGCTGCAGGCGCGAGCGGTCCACGCGCAGGTCGAGCTGGTCATCCACTGCGCCCAGTTTGCTCTGGGTAGCGTCAACACGGGCCCAGCCACGGACGCCATCCGCTGCAGCGGCGCCGCCCTGGCGGTCGCGCCAGCCATGACGCAGCAGCTGGTCCAGCGCGAACTGGTTGGCCAGGTAGGCGCCGGTCTCCGGGCGCAGCACCGGGATGGGATCGATCGGGTCCACCGGGTCGATCGGATCCACGATCGGCTTGCACTGCGGCAGGGTCGGGTCGGCCAGGCACGGGTCCGGCGCGGTGGCCAGCTCCGAACGCAGATACCAGCCGCCGTTGGTCGCATCCTTGAACAGGAAGTACTCGTACTGCCCACCCACGGCGCGGCCGCTCAGGTCGAACTGCGCATTGGACGCACCGCCCACGCGGATCAGCTCGATGCCCTTGTCGGTCTTCGCACCGGCACCGCCGGCGTTGAGCACGCGCACGTTGGCCTGGCCATTGGCATCACCGGCGATGATCAGCTTGTCGGTGGCCGAGGCGTCATCGCCCAGCACGGTGTTGAAGCCCAGCGTGCCGCCATTGCCGGTGAAGGTATCCACGCTGAGGGTGTTGAAGGTGCTGCCATCGCCCAGCGCCACGGTACCGGTGCCGCCCAGGGTGAGGTGGCCGACGTTGCTGTCGCCGGTCATCAGCCAGGCGCTGTCGGTGTCGATGGTGGCGCTGGTGACGTTGAGGAAGCGGCCATTGATCTGCGCCTTGTTGCGCAGGGCTACGTTCAATTCCCCGAGCGTGGTAGCAGTATCGAAGTTGACGTTACCGATCAATCGCGCGTCATCCACGGTGAAATTGACCGTGCCTTCGCCGGCACCCACTGCCGGATTGGAGGTGCGGAGCAGCAGCAGGTTGCCGTCACCGGAGATCAGCTGCGAGCCGTTGGTCACGGTGATGTCGTACCGCGCGTCCGGAGTCAGCGAGAACGGAACCACACGAATGGCAGCACCTGTATCGGACTTCAGTACCGAGTTGTCGACGCGGACCGCAATAACGCCGGTGAAGCCGGGCAGATCACTTCGAGCGGCAAGGTAGGCCGCCGTGTTGCCACCCTCGATGCGGGATCCGTTCTGGATGGTCATGCTGCCGAAGAACATCCGAATGCCATGTCCATTGTTCAAGTCGGGTGCACCGGCGGTCTGTTCGGCGCGGACGAAGCTGGAATCGATGATGGCGGATGCGTTGGATGTACTCCCACTGGAGCTCTGAGTAAGGTCAACGCCTATAAATCTGGAGCTGGTGATCCTGCTGCCCACGATGTTTGCGGACGCCGTTTCGTAGAGGCTGACAGTGCCGTCGCGCACGAAGGAGCCGGACATTTTCAGATGAGAGTTGCCCCTCATCTGCACCAGGGCGCGGTCACCCGCGGTGGTCGAGGCGATCGTCGCGCCATTGAGGTTTACCACCGAGTCGAAGCTATTGATGGAGTCGGCCTGCGCGCCGTTGACCGTCAGCGTCGAGCCGTTGATCAGCTTCCAGACTTCCACTAGGTCGCCGGCAACCACCTCGGCGGTCTGTCCATCAAGATCACCGGCGGTAACTGCGCCCACCGGTGCAACAGCGAGGGCCAACAGGAGGCCACGCGCCAAGGGACGCAGTGCGGGCAGGCTTCGGGGAAGGGAGTGAGTCATGGTGGGTCCTTTGGCTGGAAACGGCTGGGGACACCTCAACGTTCGACAACACCCCTGTTCAGGCAGATGGATATGATCATCACATCGTGAAATTCTTGTGAAGTTCCGGGCGAGATACGAACGGCTGTGTCCTGATCGGCCGCCAGTGTCCAACTCCGCCCCGGCAGTTCCCATGCAATTAGTTGCAAAGGCCGCTTCTTACCCAGGGCGATATGGGAAGGGTTAAGCCCGGATCAACGTGTGGCCGGACACGGCACGGTCGCCTGCGACAATGGAGCGCAGGTGCGATTGCAAGCAATTCGATGGTGTGCGGTACCGCAAGGCGGGAGCCTGTGCCCCCCGCTCAGGAGCCCCCCATGCATACCGCACCTCTTCATCGCCACCGCTTGGCTACTGCCCTGGCAGGTGCCCTTATTGCTTCGCCAACCGTGCTTGCGCAACAGGTGGTGGCCGACGGCGACCTGCAGCAGCCGCCCGCTGGCGAGTACCACACCACCGATCCGGTCCTGCCTGGTGACCCGGCCGGTTATGTCTTCCATGCGCTCAATGGTGGCCGCATCGAAGCGATGGATGCCATTTCGCTGCGCTCCGAAGGTGCGGGTGCCGCGGCCGTCCGGTTGGAGAACAGCGGAACTACTGTCGACCTGATGGGGTATGCGGAAATCGTCACAGTGGGTGATGGTGCTGCAGGCATTTCGGTGCAGGATCGCGCACAGTTGCGTGCTGAGAACGTACGCATCGATACCCAAGGTGTGAACAGCCACGGTATCGAGGCCGACGCTGGAGTCGCGGGCGTAAGCGCGGGCGACATCATCACCCGTGGGCAAGGTGCGCATGGTCTGACCGCCAGCAGTGGCGGTTACATCAATCTGCTCGGCGGGACCGTGGTTGCCGAAGGTGCCAACGCACATGCTGCAGTGGCCAGTGGTGCACGCAGCATCGTGCATGTTGAATCGGCAACCTTGACCACTCGCGCCGCCGGCGCCACGACCGCACTGGCGACGCTGGGCGGCACGCTGGAGCTGCGTGACACCCGGGTGGTGAACGAGCGCAACGGCTTTGGCGTGATCGTCCACGCGGGCAGTCAAGCCACGTTGAACAACGTCGATATCCTCATGCAGGGCGACAATTCCTTTGGCCTGTCAGGTGGTGGCGAGATTGTCATGACCGGCGGATCGATCACCGCGCTGGGTGCGGGCAGTACAGCGGTGAGCCTCAACGAGGGGCAGGCGCGTGTGGAAAACGTGCAGGTGCAGGGAACCAACGGCATCCTCCTGCACGAGCGGAGCCGCCTGGATCTGGTCGGGAGCACGGTGATGTCCAGTGGGGTGGCGTTGGACATCAACGGCATGGGCAACGTAGTGAACGTGCAGGACTCCATCCTGCACAGCACGGGCAACGCCGCAGCCGGCATCCAGATCTACCAGTCGTCCACCCTGGACATGACCAACAGTACGATCCGTACCGAGGGTGACCGAGCAGTGGGGATCGATAACCGGGCGGGCGAGGTGACACTGCAGAGTGTCGATGTGCAGACCGGAGGCGTGTCAAGCCATGGCCTGTATTCGGAGTTCGCCGGTTTTGGCAGCCGCCCACGGATCCAGGCCGCCGAATCCCGCATCGCGACTTCCGGTGCGAACGCTGTTGGCGCTCTTGCCCGCAACGGGGGCTCGCTTGAACTGTTGGAAAGTCAGGTGCTGACCCAGGGAGCCGGTGCGCATGGTGTGCTGGCCGGTGGCAGCGGCACCTTGGGGCTGGTCGGCACCCATGTGCGTACCGAAGGTGAAGGTGCCTGGGCCGCAGTGATCAACGACAACGGCCGCATGACCATCGACGGAGGCTCGCTGGTCAGCGCCCGGCATGGCGGCGTGTGGCTGCGCAGCAGCCGCGATCCGGGCCTGACCTTGAGCAACGGCGCGGTGGTATCGGGCGGCAACGGCATTGGCCTGGCATTGGATGCTGCCGTGGCCGGGCGCTTCGATGTGGCGTTGGAGGGACGTTCGCAGCTGTTGGGCGACATCGTCATCACCCCGGCAGACGAGGATGCGGGTCTGGTACCGCAGTCGGACGTGCATGTGCGGTTGGCCGACGGTTCCTTGTGGGCGGGTACGTCCGATCTGGTGCAGACCCTGGCGCTGGAAGGCGGCAGCCAGTGGACGTTGACCGGTGACGCCACCGTGGGCGAGCTGCAGGCGCGCGACAGCGTGGTGGCGTTGTCCGATGGCAGCGGCCGCTTCAATACGCTTACCGTGGACGGTGATCTGCACAGTGAGGGCGCGCTGTTCCTGTTCCAGGGTGCGCTGGCTGGTGATGATTCGGCCATCGACCACCTGCATGTGCGTGGCGATACTTCCGGTGATGCCTTGATTGCGGTGAACAACATCGGTGGTGTGGGCGCGCCCACTGTGGATGGCATCCAGCTCATCGAGGTGGAGGGTGCATCGCTGGCAAGCTACACGCTGACCGGGCGTGCCGTGGGTGGTTCGTATGAGTACTTCCTGTTCCAGGGCGGCATGACCGATCCGAACGATGGCCACTGGTACCTGCGCTCGCAGTGGTTCGATGTCTGCGAGGACGACCCGGCGGCGCCGGGCTGTGCGGTTGATCCGGGCCCGGGCCCGGGGCCTGATCCGGGTGAAGGCGGTGAAGGTGGGGAGGGCATCGGTCCGGTCGATCCGATCCGGCCACCGCCGGTGTTGCGCCCGGAGGCTGGCGCTTACCTGGCCAACCAGTCGGCGGCGGTGAACATGTTCGCCCATCGCCTGAGCGATCGGACCGGTGCACTGAACAGTGGCGACGGGCGGAATGCCTGGGCCCGCGTGGGCCGCCAGCAGGCTGACTTCAGCGCGGTGGGCGGGCAGCTGAGCGTGGATGGTTCGACGTCGGTGCTGCAGATCGGCAGTGACCTGCTGCGTCGCGGTGACGTGGTGTTCGGTGTGATGCTGGGCAGTGGTCGCGCCGACAGCAGCGTGGTTTCGCAGCTGACCGGCTATGGCGCCAAGGGCCGCGTGCGCGGCAACGCTGTGGGCGTGTACGGCACCTGGCTGCAGAACGGCGGCGGGGAAGAGGGGGCGTACGTGGATGCCAACGTGCAGGTGGGGCGTTTCGACAACCGCGTGCACGGTGTCGGGCTGGAGCGCGAGAATTACGACGCGCGCATGACCAGTGCGTCGCTGGAAAGTGGCTATACCATCAACGCGTGGCAGGGGGCATCGTCAGCGCTGTACCTGCAGCCGCAGCTGCAGCTGTCCTACCTGGATTTCCGGGCCGGCCGTCACGTGGAAAGCAACGGAACGGTGGTCGATGGCAGTGATGCAGGCGGTCTGAGCAGCCGCCTGGGTGTGCGCGTGTTCGGCCGAAGCACGGTGGACGGCAACGTGGTGCAGCCCTATCTGGGCGTGAACTGGTTGCACAGCAGCGGCACCAGTACGTTGGATTTCAATGGACAGACGCTGGGTGCGGATGTGCCGCGCAATCGCTATGAAGTGCAGGCCGGTGCCGAGCTGAAGCTGGGCCAGCGCTGGGGCGTGTGGGGCGGAATGACCGTGCAGCACGGTGACCATGGCTACCGCAACGTGGGTGGTCAGGTGGGTATGCGCGTGGCCTGGTAAGCGGCGAATGCCGGGGTCGGATCCCATTGCGAAGGCAATGGGCTCTGACCCCAACCACTCCTGCACACGGACTTCTGTAGAGCCGAGCCCATGCTCGGCTCACCGCGCGAAGCGCGGGTGCATCGTGATCTGAACGGAGAGCAGCCGAGCATGGGCTCGGCTCTACAGGTGCGCGCCCCGGTAGCGCCGGGCCATGCCCGGCGGGTGTCACACCGGCGGCAGCACCTTGCCCGGGTTGAGAATCCCATCCGGGTCCAGCGCGTGCTTGATCGCGCGCATCGCCGCCAGCGTCGCCGGGGTAAATGCTTGGGCCATGAAATCGCGCTTGGCCAGGCCAATCCCGTGTTCGCCCGACAACGTGCCACCCAATGCCAGCGTCAGTTCGAAGATCTTCGGCAGCGCCGCATGTGCGCGTGCGTTCTCGTCGGCGTCGTCCGGGTGGTAGAGGATGTTGACGTGTAGGTTGCCGTTGCCGGCATGGCCGAAGGTGACGATGGTGAGCGTGTACTCGCGCGCCAATGCCTGCACGCCGGATACGAGTTCCGGAATGCGCGACACCGGTACCACCACGTCTTCGTTGATCTTGCCCGGGGCGACGCTGCGCAGCGCGGGCGACAGCGCCTTGCGTGCGGCCCACAACTGATCGCGCGCACGGCCTTCCATCGCCACGTCCAGCTCGATCATGCCGTCGCCCTCGGCGGCGTTGGCCAGTGCCTGCAGCAGGTAGGGCAGAGTGTCGTGGTCGCCATCGGCCTCGACCAGCAGCATCGCACCGGCTTCCGGCACGTCGGCACCGTTGAGGCGCAACAGCTGCAGGCTGCGTGCGTCCATGAATTCCAATCGAGTCGGAACCACGGGTTGCGACATCAGCCGCGACACTGCAGCGGCGGCCGCATCGGCATCGCGGTACAGCACGCGCAGGCCAGCCTGGCTGACCGGCAGCGGGGTCAGCTTCAGCGTCGCTTCCACGATCAGTGCCAGCGTGCCTTCGCTGCCTACCAGCAGGTGGGTGAGGTCGTAACCGGTGGCGTCCTTGGTGTAGGCGCCGCCGCAGCGGATCACCTCACCGGTACCGGTCACCGCCACCAGGCCCAGCACGTTGTCGCGGCTGGTGCCGTACTTCACCGCGCGCGGGCCGCCGGCATTGCAGGCGAGGTTGCCGCCGATGCTGCAGATCTCCGCGCTGGAAGGATCGGGCGCCCAGAACAGGCCGTGCGGCGCCAGCGCCTGCTGCAGCGTTCCATTGAGTACGCCTGGCTGCACCACCGCGCAGCGGTCACCGGCGCGGATCTCGAGGATGCGGTCCATGCGGGTGAACGACAGCACGATGCTGCCGGGCAATGGCACCGCCGCACCGGTGGTGCCGGTGCCGGCTCCACGTGCGACCAGTGCCACGCCATGCGTACGGCAGGCGCGCACCAGCGCCTGCACCTGTTCGACATCTGCCGGCAGTGCCACGGCTGCCGGGCGCTGGTGGCGCCAGGAGTTGTCCTGCGCGTTCGCTTCCAGTGCGCCGTCATCCATGCGCCAGCCACCGGCACCCAGCAGGGCGGACAGTTCGGCAACCAATGCGGCGGGCAGGGCAGTACTCATGACGGATCTCGTGGGGCAGCAGGGAATCAGTTGGTAGATGCCAACCTTGGTTGGCATAACGGCGCCGACCAAGGTCGGCCTCTACCAAAGCGGGGCACCACCGCGTGGGTGATGATGGAAGGCATCAGTAGTCATCCAGCCGGAACGCATCCCGCAGCCAATGCAGCTGCGGCGGATCACCGGTAGCTTCAACCACATCAAAGCGGCAGGGCGCATTGGCCACGGCGGGATGTTCCTGCAGGTACAGCTGTGCGGCATGCACCAGCCGTCGGCATTTGCGTGGATCGACCGAGGCCGCGCCGCCACCGAAGTCCTGTCGTGCGCGGTAGCGCACTTCCACGAAGACCACGGTGCCGGCGTCATCCATCACCAGATCCAGTTCACCGCCGCGATAACGCACGTTGCGTGCGCGCGGCTGCAAGCCGGCCTGCTGCAGATGCTGCTCGGCGGCGGTTTCCACCGCCGAGCCACGTTGCAGGTGCTCAGCGACCACCGGCGATCGGCATCGGCCGGCCACCGCTGAAGGTCGACCATGCCGGCTGGCGCAGGATGTTGCCGTTGCTGTCCAGGTACAGCGTGCCGGTGGCGCCGTCCAGGCCGCCTTCGGTGGCCAGCTTGTCCAGGTAGGAACTGATCTTCCAGGCATCGGCGCCGAAGGCGAACAGTCGGCTGGCCGCGCCGCGCGCACTGGGCAGGGTCTGAGCGACCTGGGCAGCGGACGGCACGCCGGACACGCTGCGCACGTTCCAGGCTTCGTTCGGGTAGATGATGCCGTCCAGCGCCACGTCTTCTTCGACCTTGCCGCTGCCGGTGGTCAGCTGCGACGTGCCCACGCGGGTGGCACCACCGGCACCGGCCAGCGCCAGCTGCGGCGCCAGCAGGCGGGCCTGCGGTGCACGTACGGCCAGGAACACGGCATCGACGGCGCCGGCGTTGCGCACCTGCGCGCTGACATCACCCACCGTTTCGCTGACAGCAATGGTGGCGGCGACGCTGCCGCCACGCTGGGCAAAGCGCTGTGCGAATGCGGCAGCGGCGCGGCGGCCGGTGTCGTCGCTGCTGTTGATCACCAGCGCCTTGCTGCGCTCGCGGCCACGCATGTATTCGGCGGCGACGATGCCGTCGTCTTCCGGCGCCAGCGAGAAACCGGCACTGCCGGCCGGCGGCGCATCCTTGCCGCGGTTCAGGCCCAGCACCGGTACCGGCAGCTGCTGGCGGCCATACACGGCATCCACCTCGTCGCGGCCGAGCGGGCCGACCACGAAGTCGGCGCCGGACGCCACGGCCTTGTCATACGCGGCCAGCGCACCGGCCGGGGTACCGGCGGTGTCGAAGAAGTTGACCTCCGGACGACGACGGGTTTCGCCGTAGTACGCGCTGAGCAGGCCATCGCGCACTGGCTGCGCGGCCGTGGCCAGGCGGCCGCTGAGCGGCAGCAGCACGGCCAGCTTGGCCGGCGGGCGGTAGCCATCGCTCATCGCCGGCGGGCGCTTGCTGGTGTCGAACTGGGCGGCGCCATCGCGATCGAACGGGCGCGGCAGCGGCAGGCCACGGGCGATCAGCGCGCGGCCAGCGAAGTTGTACAGCGGGTCATTGGCCGGCAATGCAGCGGCACGACTGCGCAGGGTGGCATCGTCGAGGGTGCCGAGCAGACCGGAGATGGCCGCCTGGTTCTCGCTGCGCGCAGCGCCGGCCAGACCGGCATGTGCACGGGCGCGTTCGGTGGCGGCGCCGAACGCGTCGCCGGTGGCCTGCAGGGCATTGGCGCGGGCCAAGAACCAGCGCGTGCGCAGGCTCGGGTGCACGTTGTCGCCATGATCCTTCAGCAGGGCCAGCGCCTGCGCCGGCTGCTTGTCGGCCAGCGCCAGTTCGGCACTGGCCAGCTGGTAGCGCTGCAGGCTGGCGCCGTTCACCTGGCGGGCGGTCACCTGGCCCAGCAGGCTGCGCGCGCGGGCGCTGTCACCGGCCAGATGCCAGGCCCAGGCCGCATCGGCCAGGGCGTTGCTGCGGGCACCACCACGCAGGGTGGCGGCCAGCGCTTCCAGTTGCAGGGCGGCGTCGCGCGGCTTGCCTTGTTCGATCAGCGCCAACGCCTGGCTCTGGGCCGGCGATTCGGGCGCGCTGACGAGGCTGGTGGTGGCACAACCGGCCAGCAGCATCAACGACAGCGACAGGGCAGAGATGCGTGCGGCGGGCTTGTTCATGATCGGGTCCATGCGATGAGGGCAGCGGCCTTGGCCAGGTACACGCTAGGATTCTACCCTTGCCCCGTGAGTACCGCTGAAATGAGTGTCCCAACCCTGTATGTCGTCGCCACGCCGATCGGCAACCTGGCCGATCTGAGCCCGCGCGCGCAGGAAGTGCTGCGTTCGGTGGCGGCCATCTGCGCCGAGGACACCCGCCGCAGCGGCCAGCTGCTGTCCCATTTCGGCATCCAGCAGCCGCTGGTGGCCCTGCACGAGCACAACGAAGAGGCCCTGGCCCAGCGCCTGGTGGCACGCCTGCAGGCCGGCGAGTCGCTGGCGCTGGTCAGCGATGCCGGCACCCCGCTGGTCAGCGATCCGGGCTTCCGCCTGGTGCGCGCGGCGCGCGCGGCCGGCATCAAGGTCAGCCCGATTCCCGGCGCCTGCGCCGCCATTGCCGCGTTGAGCGTGGCCGGACTGCCCAGCGACCGCTTTACGTTCGAGGGCTTCCTGCCGGCCAAGGCCAGCGGCCGCCGCGACCGCCTGCAGGGGCTGGCCGGCGAAGTGCGCACGATGGTGTTCTACGAATCCTCGCACCGCATCACCGAATCCCTGGCCGACATGGCGGCGATCTTTGGCGGCGAGCGCCCGGCCGTGCTGGCGCGTGAGCTGACCAAGCTGTTCGAGACCGTGCTGGACGGCGACCTGGCCGGGCTGCTGGCGCAGGTGGAAGCGGACGACAACCAGCGCAAGGGCGAGTTCGTGGTGATGGTGCAGGGCGCTGGTGATGATGCCGAGGCGCAGCTGGCGCACGGCCGCCAGGTCTACGCCAAGCTGAGCGAGCACCTGCCGCCGTCGACCGCGGCCAAGCTGGCCGCCGAGTTGACCGGTGCACCGCGCAAGGCGTTGTACGGCAGTTGATCGAGGTTGGGTGAATCGCAGCCACGCATGGCGTGGCTCTACTGCGGTGCGGCGGGATCCACCCCATTGCGCGTGCACGGTAGATCCACGCCATGCGTGGATGAAGAAACCGCAGACAAGGACGAAAATGATGTCGGCAAAAGGATTTTCACTGGTGTTGGCCATGGCGGTTTCCGCCCACGCGTGGGCGGGCGAGGAGATCCGCCCCTCCGAGCTGGGGCCTGGCTTCACCGGCTATGCGCTGTTCGATCCTGGCCTGGTGCAGCTGCAGCAGGGGCCGTATGTGGAAGGCAACCACGCGATGGTCATCTACACCGCGGCGCGCGAAGCAGTAGACCTGGCCGAGGGCTGCCCGCAGGTGGATCCCGCCGCGCGCGAAGAGATCGAGCAGGCCTACCAGCAGATGGCGGCCGACCAGCACAGGTATGTCAGTGCGCGCCAGTGGACGCAGTTGCGTCGAGCGCTGCACGGCAGCTACAAACAACCGCCGCTGCGTGGCGTGCTGGAATGTGGCGCCTTTGCCTTGCAGGCGCCGCATTTCGATGAACGGCTGGAGGGGCGCCTGCTCGCCCACACCGAGATGTCGCGCTCTGCCAACGGCGCCGTCGATGATCGCGCCGACGCCTTGCGTCCGGCGTTGGGGCTGGGAATGGCGGGAGGAACGCTGGTCAATCACGTGCTCAGCGGCAGCAACGCCGAGCGGGCCGGCCTGCGCGCCAATGACGTGGTGCTGTCGGTGCAGGGCACCGCCGTGGCGACGACCTACGGCATCGAACAGGTCCTTCGCGCATATGCGCCTGGTGACCGCGTACAGCTGAAGGTGCGCCGCACGGTGCTGGATCTGGCAACCGGTGCCTCGTCGCAGGCGCTGGAGATCGCGCTGGTGCTGGAATCACGGGCGGCGTTGCTGACGCCTGCGCAGGCGCGTTAAGCCTGCAGGTGGCCTGTGCAGCCACGCATGGCGTGGCTCTACTGCCGGGATGGATGAACCGCGCGCCGTAATCAACCCGGCAGGGCAGGTCCACGTGCGGTAGAATGCGCGCGGCGGAGTCGGCCAGACAGTCGCGTCATCCCTTCGGGGGTGCCGAGGAAAGTCCGGGCTCCATAGGGCAAGGTGCCAGGTAACGCCTGGGCGGCGCAAGCCGACGGAAAGTGCAACAGAAAGATACCGCCTACGTCTTCTTCGGAAGGCCGGTAAGGGTGAAATGGTGCGGTAAGAGCGCACCGCGAGTCTGGCAACAGACCGGTACGGCAAACCCCACCTGGAGCAAGACCAAATAGGGATCCATTGGCGCGGCCCGCGTTGGATCCGGGTAGGTTGCTTGAGCGTTGCGGCGACGTAACGCCTAGAGGAATGACTGTCCACGACAGAACCCGGCTTATCGGCCGGCTCCGCCCCTTCATTCCATCCACGCATGGCGTGGATCTACCAGGTAGTGCCGGCCGCTGGCCGGCACCCGGAATCACCTGCCGGCCTCAGCCCGGCTTCCGGTACTGCCCGGCGGAAATGAACTGCGAGAAGCGCTCGCACCACACCACCACGGTGGTGAACTCATCCACGTCCACATCGGCCGGCACATCCACCAGGAAGCGGTTGAAGGTCTTGACCTCGCCGATGCGCTGGGCCTTGTCCTTGATCTTCAGGAAGTCGGCCTTGTTGTCGACGAAGTCGCGGACCAGGTAGACCTTGTAGTCCGGGCCCGGGCCCATCTTGCCGTCGAAGGCGACCTGGCGGGCGCTGACGCTGACCTTGCCATCGGCCCAATGCACCGCGTCACTGCCTTTGAGGTCGCGGCGGAAGGTGGTGCGGTAAGTAGCGTCGGCCATCGCGGTCTGTACCTGCTCGACCGGCGGATCGTCGGGGGCGATCAGGATGGGCAGGAAATACACGCCCAGGCCGAAGCCAAGGCCGAGGGTGAGTGCGTGGGTGGCGAGCAGGATGAGGATGCGGCGCATGGGGCCTCCTTGTGGGTGTGGATCGCGCGGCATGGCGCCGGGCAGGACCACCTTGGGAGGCTGGGGGCGACATTTATAGACACAGTGCCGAAGGCGAAAAGGGCACAGCGGGGTGTCTGTGGTGCTGTAGCCCTTGTGGCAGAGGCGGGTATTGGTCGCGCCCTGAAGCTGAATGACGCGTTTGGTCTGTCCCGTCGACGGCCCATTTGATGGAGAACACGACACGCGGGGCGCTGGTAGTGCCGGCCGCTGGCCGGCAGGCACGTGACCTGCCCGTAGGTGCAGAGGTTGCCGGCCAGCGGCCGGCACTACCGGGTCAGAAAATGACGTGACTCTGTCCGCTGGGTACGCCTTGCGGTCCAAAGCGGCGTTCATGGATTTCGCCGTGGCCGTTCGCGTCAATCAGCAGCACGGTGCTGGCGCGGGTGCCGTAATCGTCGCCACGGATGAAGGCGGGCTGAGCCAGCGTTCGCGCTCCATGCCGATGCCGGTATCGGGCAGGTCGCTGTCGGCCGGGCGATGTTCGTCGGCCAGGGCGTTCCACAGTGGGGTCAGATCCCTTTCCCCTTGGGAACGGGATCTGACCCCGTCCTGTTCCAGCCAAGCGGAAAGGGCGTCCATCAACCGCCGGGTCTTCGGCCAGGGCGCGTCGATGGCGCCATTGGACATGCCATGTACGCCCGGGCCAAGCGTCTGTCGCTCGGCCGGGTGGTTGCCCAGGTATTCCAGGCTGTGGCCATCGGCCAGCAGCAGGTTGAACGGTGCGTAGGCAGCGGAGATTCCGGCCAGACGTTCTATATGCGTACCCGCCGGATCGCGGCCACGCAGGTAGTCGGCTACCAGCGCACCACGTGACGGCCCGGTCTGGGCAGCCTGCGGATCGCGGACGTTGGTCACCACCGCCATCCTGCCGCCGGCACCGACGCCGGCCCAGCCGCCGCCGGAGCGCAGGTCGCGCCCGCCGATGACGGACGTCTCATCCTGCCAGGGGGCCAGGGCCGCAGTCGGGCGGGCGTGGAACTCATCACGGTTGCCGGCCATGACCAACCGCCAGCGCGGGTGGTGCAGCCAGCCAAGAGCAAGCAGGCACATGGGGCCATTGTGCCCGGTTTGCGCAGAGTGGCGTCGCTTTCGGCCCGTTCTGGATGAATGCGCAGGCCATGTTTCACGCGCCCTCCACACCCCTGAACTTCCGTTCAATCTCAAAAATTGAGACGGATCAGCAACTTGTGGATAAACCTTGAACAACTCTCTAAACATTGGCGCAAGCCATTGATGCGGCTGGCGATTTCCCTGCTGAAAAGTTGTTGACAACCCTTTGGCCGCTGCTAAGGTGGGCATCAGAGGGAAATCCGGGTGTTTTGTGGATTTTCGTGGTTCAATGTTTCACCGGGCGAAGGATAAGGTGCAGGCGTCGTGTTCCAGGGCGAGACGGCCATCACAGTTGACGACAAAGGACGCATGGCGGTTCCCACCGCTCACCGCGACCTCGTTGCGCGCGTCAGCAACAACCGTCTCGTGTTGACCTACAACCCCTTCGAATCGGGCTGCCTGTGGCTGTATGCCGAGTCGGAATGGGAGCGGGTACGCGACGACGTCATGTCCAAACCCAACACACAGCGCGTCGTACGTCTGCTGCAGCAGAAGCTGGTCGGTTCAGCCGCCCACCTGGAGCTGGACGGCAACGGTCGCATCAGCATTCCCGCCAGCCACCGCGGTGCGGTGGGCATTGAGAAGAAGGCGGTATTGCTCGGTATGGGCGACAAATTCGAATTGTGGAGCGAGCAGGCGCATCGGGCCCTGATCCAGCAGACGTTGTCTGATGAGGATCTGGGTGATGGGTTGCTCGACCTGAAGTTGTGAGCCGGGGTGCCCGGATGCGCCCAGAAGCGCAGACCGGTCACCTTCCGGTGTCGCAGTCGCCGGCGGTGCATCTGCCGGTCCTGTACACCCAGGTCCTGGAAGGCCTGAGGGTGATCGAAAACGGACGTTATCTGGATGGCACGTTCGGTCGTGGCGGTCATGCACGTGGCGTGCTCACCCAGCTCGGTCCCGAGGGACGCCTGCTGGTCATGGACAAGGATCCGGAAGCCATTGCCGTTGCCGAGCGCGATTTCGCGCCGGACCCGCGCGTGTCGATCTTCCGCGGCAGCTTCGCCCAGCTGCTGCAGTGGAACGAGACCGCCGAAGGCCTGGATGGCGTGCTGTTCGACCTTGGCGTGTCCTCGCCGCAGCTGGATGTCGCCGAGCGGGGTTTCAGCTTCGGCAAGGACGGCCCGCTGGACATGCGCATGGACCCTGACAGCGGCGAAAGCGCTGCGCAGTGGATCAACCGCGTTGAAGAGCGCGAGCTGATGGACGTGCTGTGGACCTATGGCGAAGAGCGGCAGGGCCGACGTATCGCCAAGGCCATCGTGGCCCGCCGGGACAAGCAGCCGTTCTCGCGTACTGCAGAACTGGCCGAGTTGATCGCCTCCGTGATGCCGCGTGGCAAGGACAAGATCCACCCGGCCACGCGCAGCTTCCAGGCCATCCGCATCCACATCAACCGCGAACTGGCCGATCTCGAAGCCGGGCTCGATGCGGCCGTGCAGCGGCTCAAGCCCGGTGGCCGGCTGGCGGTCATCAGCTTCCACTCGCTGGAAGACCGCATCGTCAAGCAGTACATGAACCGCCTGGCCAAGGCGCCGCCGGCCAACCGCCGGCTGCCCGAGGCGCAGGTGTTCGTGCCGACGCTGGACCTGATCGGTGGCGCCATCAAGGCCACTGACGAAGAGCTGGCGATGAACCCGCGCGCCCGCAGCGCCGTGCTGCGTGTTGCCCAGAAGCGGGAGGCCGATGCATGAGCCGGCTGTTGCTGATCATCCTGTTGGCCTGCACCGTGGCCTCGGCGATCGGCGTCGTGTTCGTGCGTCATCGTCACCGGCAGACGTTCATCGAGCTGTCGCGCGCCGAGCGTGCGCGTGATGACCTGAACATCGAATTCGGCCGCCTGCAGCTGGAGCAGGCGACCCTGGCCGAAGCCAACCGCGTGGACAGCATCGCCCGCGAAAAGCTCGGCATGAAGTTCCCCGAGGCCGCCGACGTCGTGGTGGTGCGCCCATGAGCAAGACCGGCCGCAACCGTCCCCGCAACGCCTTCAACCTGCGCCAGCGCCTGCGCTGGGTGGCCCTGGCACTCGGCCTGTGCTCGGTGTCGCTGGTCGGTCGTGCCGCCTACGTGCAGATCATCAACAGCGACTTCTACCAGCGCCAGGGTGAAGCACGTTACCTGCGCGAACTGCCGATCAAGACTTCGCGCGGCATGATCACCGACCGCAACGGCGAGCCGTTGGCCGTGTCCACGCCGGTCGCTTCGATCTGGGTGAATCCGCAGGACCTGCTGCGTTCGCCCGAGCGCATCCCCGAGCTGGCACAGGCGGTGGGCATGTCGGTGGACGAGCTGAGCAGCCGCCTGTCGCAGAAGTCGGACAAGGAATTCATGTACCTGCGTCGCCGGATCAATCCGGACGAGGCAGAGCGCGTGGTTGCCCTGAAGATTCCGGGCGTGGCGGCACAGCGCGAGTTCCGCCGCTTCTACCCGCAGGGTGAGGCGATGGCGCACGTGCTGGGCTTCACCAACATCGATGACCGTGGCCAGGAAGGCCTGGAGCTGGCCTTCGACGAATGGCTGCGCGGCAAGCCCGGCGGCAAGCGGGTGATCCGCAACCGCAAGGGCGAGACGGTCGAGAGCGATCTGCTGCGTGCCGCCGAGCCGGGCAAGGACCTGACCCTCAGCATCGACCGCCGCATCCAGTACCTGGCCTTCAAGGAACTGCGCAACGCGCTGGTCGCCAACAAGGCGGCAGGCGGTTCGATGGTGATCATGGACGTGACCACCGGCGAGATCCTGGCCATGGTCAACCTGCCGACCTACAACCCGAATTCGGTGGGCGGCGCGGCCCCGGACACGCGCCGCAACCGCGCGGTGACCGATCTGGTCGAGCCGGGTTCGACGATGAAGCCGTTGACCATCGCCACCGCGCTGCAGGCCGGTGCGGTGACCAAGGACACCGTCATCGACACCAACCCGGGCTACATGACCCTGGGTCGTTTCACCATCCGCGACGTGCCGCGCAACAACGGCGTGCTGAACGTCACCGGCGTGATCACCCGCAGCTCGAACGTGGGTGCGGCCAAGGTCGCGGCGAAGATGCCCGACCAGGTGTTCTACGACGGTGTGCGCCGCTTCGGCTACGGCTCGGTACCGCATAGCGGCTTCCCGGGCGAGTCGGGTGGCGTGGTGCTGCGTCCGGCCCGCTGGTCGGGCACCACCAAGACCACAATGTCCTACGGCTATGGCCTGAATGTCACGCCGCTGCAGATCGCTACCGCGTATTCGGCCTTGGCTAACGGCGGCAAGCTGATCGCGCCGACGTTCGTCAAGGGCCAGCGCAACGAAGGTCAGCAGATCATCGACGAGAACGTCGCCAAGCAGGTGGTGGCGATGATGGAAACGGTGGTCACCCAGGGCGGCGCCAAGCAGGCGGCGGTGCTGGGCTATCGCGTGGCCGGCAAGACCGGTACCGCGCGCAAGACCGGCCCTGGCGGTTACGAGCGGGGCCACTACAACGCGCTGTTCGCCGGCGTTGTGCCGGCCACCAATCCGCGGTTTGCCACCGTCATCGTCATCAACGATCCGCAGGGCGGCAAGTTCTACGGCGGCCTGGTGTCGGCGCCGGTCTATCACAACGTGATGGAAGGCACCCTGCGCCTGATGGACGTGCCGCTGGACGACCTGCAGTCGTGGTTGGCGGCGCAGCAGTCCGGAAAGATCGGCCATTCGGCGTCGGTACTGCCGGTGCCGCCGGCCGAAGCCGCACTGCCGGTGGATGCCGCCGCTGAATTCGATGCCGCGCTGCCGAGCGCGCAATCCCATGTGCCACCCGCTACGGGAGGCACGCAATGAGTCCTTCGATGTTGCTTTCGCAGTTGCTTCCGGACGTGGCCCTGGCGGGCCATGATCCCGTTCTGACCGGCCTGGTGCTGGACAGCCGTGCCGTGCGCCCCGGCAATGCCTTCGTCGCCATCGCCGGTTTCGGCGCGCATGGCCTGGGCTTTGTCGAGCAGGCGCGCGCCGCCGGTGCCGGCGCGATCCTGTTCGAAGCGCCGGCGCCCGCCGAACTGCCTGCACCGGCCGATGCCATCGCCGTGCCGGGCCTGCGCGCGCGGCTGGGTGCGATGGCCGACCAGTTCCATGGCGCGCCTTCGCGGGCGATGACCATGGTTGGCGTGACCGGCACCAACGGCAAGACCTCCACCGTGCAGCTGCTGGCCCAGGCCTGGCATCTGCTCGGTACGCCCAGTGGCAGTATCGGCACGTTGGGCGCCGGACTTTATGGTGCCGTCGAGCCGACCGGTTTCACCACCCCGCTGGTGCTGCAGATGCATGCGCTGCTGGCACAGCTGCGCGACGACGGCGCGCGTGCGGTGGCGATGGAAGTCAGCTCGCACGCACTGGACCAGGGCCGCGTGGATGCCGTGCACTACGACGTGGCGGTGTTCACCAATCTCACCCGCGATCACCTTGATTACCACGGCGACATGGCCAGCTACGGCGCGGCCAAGGCGCGGTTGTTCCATCGTCCGGGCCTGAAGGCGGCGGTGATCAATCTTGACGATGCGTTCGGTCGCCAGCTGTTCGCCGGCCTGCCGGCGGGCGTGCAGGCGATCGGCCTGAGCTCGCGCGGTGCCGACGGCGCCAACGTGCGCGCAGACGCACTGCAGCTGGATGGCCGCGGCATCGGTTTCGAGCTGGTCATCGACGGCCAGCGCGCTGCGGTGCAGTCGCCGCTGCTGGGCCGCTTCAACGTGGACAACCTGCTGGCCGTGGCCGGCAGCCTGCATGCGCTGGGGCATCCGCTGCCGCGCATCGCCGAGGTGCTGTCGGCGCTGCAGCCGATCCGTGGCCGCATGAACCGCCTCGGCGGCGAAGACGGCCTGCCGACCGTGGTGGTCGACTATGCACACACCCCCGACGCGCTGGAACAGGCGCTGGACAGCCTGCACGGCCACCTGCAGGGCACGCTGTTCTGCGTGTTCGGCTGCGGTGGCGAGCGCGATACCGGCAAGCGCCCGCAGATGGCTGCGATTGCCGAACGCCTGGCCAACCAGGTCATCGTCACCGACGACAACCCGCGTGGCGAAGATGGCGACGTGATCGTGGCCGATATCCTGGCCGGCTTCGCTGATGCCTCCACCGTGACCGTGCAGCGCAACCGCGCGCGCGCGATCGGCCTGGCGGTGAAGCGCGCTGGTGACGGCGACATCATCCTGATTGCCGGCAAGGGCCATGAGCCGTACCAGGAAGTGAATGGGGTGCGCCATGACTTCGACGACACCGAAGTGGCCGCTGCTGCACTGGCCGCCAAGGTCGGTGTGCTGGCGGCGACGCGCATGGATGCGCTAGTGGCCCGGCCGCAGGACGCGGAAGAGGGCCCGCAGGCAGGGGAGGGCGCGGCATGAAGCGCACCCTGCTTTCGCTGATCGCGCACTGGGCCGGTGGCGAGATCCACGGCGACGATGTGGCCATCGACGCCATCAGCAACGATACCCGCAGCCTTGGCCCGGGCAGCCTGTATGTGGCGCTGCGTGGCGAACGCTTCGACGGCCATGACTTCGCCGCTGACGCGCAGGCTCGTGGCGGCAGCGCGTTGCTGGTCGAGCGCCTGCTGCCGCTGGACCTGCCGCAGGTGCTGGTGGCCGACAGCGAGCGCGCGCTGGCGAAGATCGCCGCCGGCATGCAGCGCGACCGTGCGACCGAACTGTTCGCCATCACCGGCAGCAACGGCAAGACCAGCGTGAAGAGCCTGCTGCTGGCGATCCTGCAGCAGGTGGCCCAGCACGCACACAAGGTGGTCTACGCCAACCCGGGCAACCGCAACAACGAGATCGGCCTGCCGCTGGCAGTGATCGACGCACCGGAAGATGCCGACTACGCCGTCTACGAGATGGGCGCCGGCAAGCCGGGCGACATCGCCTACCTGACCGACATCGCGCGCCCGCGCTATGCCCTGGTCAACAACATCGCCCCGGCGCACCTGGAGCGGATGGGCAGCCTGCTCGGCGTTGCCGTGACCAAGGGCGCGATCTACGCCGCACTGCCGGCCGATGGCGTGGCGGTAATCAATATCGACGACGCCTACGGGCGCTGGTTCGAACAGCATTTCATCGGTACCCCGGCACGTTGCCGGGTGCTGCGCTATGGCCTGGAACACACTGCCGACGTCACCGCGCGCGACATCCGCGCCGGTGCGCAGGGCAGCCGCTTCACCCTGGTCACGCCGATGGGCGAGGCGGGCGTGGTGCTGGGTCTGCCGGGCCGCCACAACATCAGCAATGCACTGGCCGCCGCCAGCCTGGCGCTTGCCGCCGGCATCGAGCTGTCACTGGTGGCTACCGGCCTGGCTGAAGCACAGCCGGTGCCGGGCCGCCAGATCGCCCATCAGCTGCACAACGGCGCGGTGCTGGTGGACGACAGCTACAACGCCAATCCCGGTTCGCTGGCCGCTGCCATCGACGCGCTGGCCGCCGCACCGGAAGAGGGCTGGCTGGTGCTGGGCGACATGCGCGAGCTGGGCCCCGATGCCGAGGCGCTGCATGCACAGGCGGGCATCCGCGCGCGTGCCGCCGGCCTCAAGCGCCTGTATGCGCTGGGTCCGCTCAGCGCTGCCGCTGCCGCCGCGTTTGGCGAGGGCGGACGTCATTTCACCACCCATGACGCGCTGTCGCAGGCGCTGAAGGACGAGCTGCACGCCGGCGTGCGCTGCCTGGTCAAGGGTTCCCGTGGCAGCGCCATGGACACGATTGTCAAAGCGCTGCTGGCGCAAGGAGAGGAATCCCCGCATGTTGTATGAACTGGCTCGATGGTTGCAGCAGTTGGAGAGCCTGTTCGGGCTGTTCAACTACCAGACGTTCCGCGCCATCCTTGCCGCGTTGACGGCGCTGTTCCTGTCGCTGTGGCTCGGCCCGGCGATGATCCGCAAGCTTGCCCAGTTCAAGGGCGGCCAGCCGATCCGCAAGGACGGCCCGCAGACCCATTTCTCCAAGGCCGGTACGCCGACCATGGGCGGTTCGCTGATCCTGCTCACCGTCACCCTGTCGGTGCTGATGTGGGCTGACCTGCGCAACCGCTACGTGTGGCTGGTGCTGGCGGTGATGCTGTGCTTCGGCGCCATCGGCTGGTACGACGACTGGATCAAGATCGTCCGTCGCGACCCGAACGGCCTGAAGTCGCGCTGGAAGTACCTGCTGCAGTCGATCTTCGGTCTGGCTGCGGGCATCTTCCTGCTGCAGACCGCGGATGTGCCGGCGGCGTTGACCTTCTATATCCCGATGTTCAAGTCGGTGGCGCTGCCGTTGGCTGGTGTCGGCTTTGTGGCCATCGCCTACTTCTGGATCGTCGGCTTCTCCAACGCGGTCAACCTGACCGATGGCCTGGACGGCTTGGCGATCATGCCCACCGTACTTGTGGCTTGCGGCCTGGGCGTGTTCGCCTATGCCTCGGGCAACGTGGTGTTCGCCAACTACCTGCAGATCCCGCAGATTCCGGGCGCCGGCGAGCTGGTCATCATCTGCGCCGCGATTGCGGGTGCAGGCCTTGGCTTCCTCTGGTTCAACACCTATCCGGCCATGGTGTTCATGGGCGATATCGGCGCGCTGTCGCTGGGCGCGGTGCTGGGCACCATCGCGGTGATCACCCGCCAGGAACTGGTGCTGGTGATCATGGGCGGCGTGTTCGTGATCGAAACGCTGTCGGTGATGATCCAGGTCGCCTCGTTCAAGCTGACCGGCAAGCGCGTGTTCCGCATGGCGCCGATCCACCACCACTTCGAGCTGAAGGGCTGGCCGGAGCCGCGCGTGATCGTGCGCTTCTGGATCATCTCCGTCGTGCTGGTGCTGATCGGCCTGGCCACGTTGAAGGTACGCTGATGAATGACCTGTCGCACCAGGCAACACGCCTTGAGGCCATCGGTGGCAGCTACGACAAGTGGCTGCTCGGCGCGATGATCGCGCTCACCGGGCTGGGCGTGGTGATGGTCGCGTCCAGTTCGATCGCGTTGATGAGCAGCCCGTTCTACTACCTCAACCGCCACCTGATCTTCCTGGCGGTCGGCATCGTGCTGGCCATCATGGCTGCGCGCACCGAGCTGAAGACCATCGAGCAGTACAACCAGATGCTGCTGCTGGGCTGCTTCGCGCTGCTGGTGGTGGTGTTCGTTCCCGGCCTGGGCAGCAGCGTCAACGGCGCCCGCCGCTGGATCAACCTGGGCATCTCGAAGTTCCAGACGGTCGAAGCGGTGAAGGTGCTCTACATCGTCTGGCTGTCCAGCTACCTGGTGCGCTTCCGCGACGAGGTCAACGCCACCTGGCCGGCGATGCTCAAGCCGCTGGGCGTGGCCGGTGCGCTGGTGGTGCTGCTGCTGCTGCAGCCCGACTTCGGTTCGTCCACGCTGTTGCTGGCGATCACCGCCGGCATGCTGGTGCTGGGCGGGGTGAACATGCCGCGCATGTCGATGCCGGTGGTGATCGGCCTGGTCGGCATGAGCGCGCTGGCGATCATCGAGCCGTACCGCATGCGCCGCATCACCTCCTTCCTCGACCCGTGGGCCGACCAGCAGGGCGACGGCTACCAGCTGTCCAACGCGCTGATGGCGGTGGGCCGCGGCGAGTGGACCGGCGTCGGCCTGGGCAATTCGGTGCAGAAGCTGTACTACCTGCCCGAGGCGCACACCGATTTCATCTTCTCGGTCACCGCCGAGGAATTCGGCTTCCTCGGCACCTGCACGATCGTGGCCCTGTACGCGCTGCTGGTCGGCCGTACGTTCTGGCTGGGTATGCGCTGCGTGGAAATGAAGCGCCACTTCTCCGGCTACATCGCCTTCGGCATCGGCCTGTGGATCAGCATGCAGACCTTCGTGTCGATCGGCGTGAACCTGGGCATCCTGCCGACCAAGGGCCTGACCCTGCCGCTGATTTCGTCCGGTGGTTCGTCGGTGCTGATGACCTGCGTGGCGATGGGCCTGCTGCTGCGTGTCTCCTATGAATTGAAGCGTGCCGAACGCCGCCAGGCGGTGCGCATGGGCGCTGCTGACGATGTGGCCGGCCCGGCTCCGGCCGATGCGCCGGCCGCACCGGTGGCAAAGAATGTGCCGATGGCTGCTGAACCGGCTGCGGCCGAGTCCACTGCCGTGCGCGGCACCAGCCGCCTGCAGTCGCGCGTCGAACCTACCTTCGGGAGGCTCGGATGAGCGCGGTCCAGAACAACGCCCGGCCGGTGATGATCCTGGCCGGTGGTACCGGTGGGCATATCTTCCCGGGCCTGGCCGTGGCCCGCGTGCTGCGCGCCCGTGGCGTGCCGGTCACCTGGATGGGTGCTGATGGCGCCATGGAAACCCGCCTGGTTCCGCAGCACGACATCCACATCGATACGCTGGCCATCACCGGTCTGCGCGGCAAGGGCAAGTTGGCGTTGCTGGCCGCTCCGTGGCGCCTGATGCGCGCGCTGCGTGCGGCGGGCCTGATCATCCGTGATCGCCAGCCGCGTGCGGTGGTCGCCTTCGGTGGCTTCGCCTCCGGCCCCGGTGGCATGGCCGCGCGCCTGCACGGCCTGCCGCTGATCGTGCACGAACAGAATCGCGCGCCGGGCCTGACCAACCGCATCCTGTCGCGCTACGCGCGCCGCCTGCTGACCGGTTTCCCGGGCACTTTCGCTGCACGCGAGGAGTTCGTGGGCAATCCGGTGCGCGCCGAAATCGCCGCCGTCGCGCCGCCGCAACAGCGGCTGGCCGATCGCAGTGGTCCGCTGCGCCTGCTGGTGCTCGGCGGCAGCCAGGGTGCTCGCGCGCTCAACAGTGGCGTGCCGCAGGCACTGGCAGCGCTCGGTGCGCAGGTGCCGGTGGTGGTGCGTCACCAGAGCGGCGAAAAGCTGCATGCCGAAGCGGTCGAGGCCTATACCAAGGCCGGCGTGCAGGGCGACGTGACGCCGTTCATCGCCGACATGGCCGAAGCCTTCGCCTGGGCCGACCTGGTGGTGTGCCGTTCCGGCGCATCCACGCTGGCTGAAATCTGTGCGGTCGGCATCGGTAGTGTGCTGGTGCCATTCCCCGCTGCTGTCGACGATCACCAGACCCGCAATGCGGAGTATCTGGTCGAGCGCGACGCGGCCGTATTGCTGAAGCAGGACGAAACGCTGGCAGACGGCATTGCCGCGCTGCTGCGTGATCTGTCCGAAAATCCCGCCCGCCGCATGCAGATGGCGCAAGCCGCGCGTGCCCTGGCCAAGGTCGATGCCGCCGAGCGCATCGCCGATATCATTCTCGAGGAAGCTGTATGAAGAAGGCACGCTCCAACGCCTGCCCTGCGCGAGGCCGCGCATGATCCGCCGCCTGCATGACACCAACGATCTGGTGCGCGCATTCCCGCGCGTGCATTTCGTCGGCATCGGCGGCACCGGCATGAGCGGCATCGCCGAAGTGATGCTGACGCTGGGCTATGAAGTGTCCGGTTCGGACAACGCCGACAACGCTGCCACCCGCCGCCTGGCCGGCCTGGGCGCGCGTATCATGCGCGGCCATTCCGCCGCCAACGTGCTGGGCACCGACTGCGTGGTGGTCTCCAGCGCGATCCGCGAAGACAACCCGGAGCTGATGGAAGCGCGCAGCCAGCGCATCCCGATCATGCCGCGCGCGGCGATGCTGGCCGAACTGATGCGCTTCCGCCGCGGCATCGCCGTGGCCGGTACCCATGGCAAGACCACCACCACCAGCCTGACCGCTGCGGTGCTGAGCGAAGGCGGGCTGGACCCGACCTTCGTGATCGGTGGCCAGCTGCTGGCGGCAGGTGCCAACGCCAAGCTCGGCGGAGGCCAGTGGCTGGTGGCCGAGGCCGACGAGAGCGATGGCAGCTTCCTGCGCCTGAATCCGTTGATGTCGATCATCACCAACATCGATTCCGATCATCTGGAGAACTACGGCAACGACTTCGCCCGCGTGCAGGCGGCGTTCGCCGAGTTCCTGCAGCGCCTGCCGTTCTACGGCCTGGCGGTGCTGTGCATCGACGACCCGGAAGTGGCCGCACTGGCCGCCAAGACCCCGCGCCACGTGATGAGCTACGGCATGAGCCCGCAGGCCGACGTGCGCGCGGAGAACGTGGTGCAGGAAGGTTCGCGCATGCGCTTCACCCTGCGCCTGCCGCAGGGCACCAGCCAGGAAGTGGTGCTGGCGCTGCCGGGCAAGCACAACGTGCTCAATGCGCTGGCCGCTGCGGCGGTGGGTTGGCAGCTGGGTGTGTCTCCGGACACGATCGCGCGTGCGCTGGCCAGCTTCGCTGGCGTCGGTCGCCGCTTCAACGATCTGGGCGAAGTGACCACCGCCACGGGTGCAAAGGTCCGCATCATCGACGACTACGGTCACCATCCGAGCGAGCTGGAAGCCGTGTTCGCCGCCGCGCGCGGTGGCTGGGCCGACAAGCGCCTGGTGGTGGCCTTCCAGCCGCACCGTTATAGCCGTACCCGCGATCAGTTCGACAAGTTCGCAGCGGTGCTGTCGAGCGTCGATGCGCTGGTGCTGAGCGAGGTCTATCCGGCCGGCGAAGAGCCGATCGCCGGTGCTGATTCGCACGCGCTGGCCCGCGCCATCCGTGCGCGTGGCCGCAGCGAGCCGGTGGTGGTCGGCAAGGCGTCCGAACTCGCCACCGTGCTGCCGGACGTACTGCAGGACGGTGATCTGCTGCTGATGATGGGGGCCGGCGACATCGGCGCCGTCGCCAGCCACATTGCAGTGGAAGGTTTCAAGGCGGAGGGCGAGGCGTGAGCACGCTGACCTTCCCGTCGCTGCGCAGCACCGACCCGGCCGTGTTCGGCCGCGTTGCCGTGCTGCTCGGTGGCAGCTCCAGCGAGCGTGAAGTGTCGCTGGATTCGGGCCGCAACGTACTTGAAGCACTGCAGGCGCGTGGTGTCGATGCGATCGCCATCGATGGCATTCCGGCGCTGGCCAAGGCGCTGGCGGCTGGCGGCATCGATCGCGTGTTCAACATCCTGCACGGCCACAACGGTGGTGGTGAGGACGGCATCGTGCAGGGCCTGATGGACGCGTTCGGCGTGCCCTACACCGGTTCCAACGTACTGGGCTCGGCCTTGAGCATGGACAAGATCCGCACCAAGCAGGTGTGGCTGTCGCTGGGCCTGCCGACCCCGCAGTACCGGAAGGTCGATGCATCGACGGTGCATGCGCTGGCGGCCGAGCTCGGCTTGCCGGTAGTGGTCAAGCCGGCCAACGAAGGCTCCAGCGTGGGCATCAGCCGGGTCACCGACGACGCCGGCCTGGACGAAGCGGTGGCCCTGGCCGCGCGCTACGACGGCCAGCTGCTGATGGAACAGATGGTGGTCGGCGATGAACTGACCGTGGCCATCCTGGGTGATGTCGCGCTGCCGTCGATCCGCATCGTGCCCAAGGGCCAGTGGTACGACTACAACGCCAAGTACATCGCCGAAGACACCCAGTACCTGTGCCCGGGCCTGGATGGTGATGACGAAGAAGAGATCCGCCGCATCGCGCTGGCGGCCTTCCGCGCCGCGGGTTGCCGTGGCTGGGGTCGCGTGGATGTGATGCGTGATCGCGCCAGCGGCCGCTTCTTCCTGCTGGAAGTGAACACCGCGCCGGGCATGACCAGCCATTCGCTGGTGCCCAAGGCGGCCGGGCAGGCTGGCATCAGCTTCGAGGAGCTGGTGTGGCGCGTGCTGGAACAGACTCTGGAGGCATCGCACGCATGAACGCGGTGCTGCGCATCTTCGTCTGGCTGTTGGCACTGTCGGTGGTTGCACTGCCGGTGGTGGCCGTAGTCAATGGCTGGGTCGGCGCCGAGCGCTGGCCGCTGGCGAAGCTGCGCGTGCACGGTGAGTTCAAGCGGGTGCCGCCGGAACAGCTGCAGCAGGTGCTGCTGCCGTATGCACATGCCGGTTTCTTCGCGGTCAAGCTGCAGGACGCGCAGGACGCGCTGGAAAAACTGCCGTGGGTGGAAAGCGCGCAGGTGCGCAAGCAGTGGCCGGACGTGCTGGAAGTGACGCTGGTCGAGCACAAGCCGTTCGCGCGCTGGGGCGAAGGTCGCCTGCTGTCCGAGCAGGGCAAGCTGTTCCCCACGCCGAAAAAGCTGGCCGACCTGCAGCTGCCCGAGCTGGATGGCCCGGACAGCCAGACCGAAGAAGTGGTCAAGCTCTACAACGATTCGCGCGCGCTGTTCGCGCCGGCTGGTGTCGATGTGCGCCGGCTGACCATGGACGCGCGCGGCAGCTGGTCGCTGCTGCTGAGCAACGGCACTGAAGTGGTGGTCGGCCGCGATGACGCGCGTTCGCGCCTGCAGCGCTTCGTGCGCGTGCTGCCGCAGCTGGCCAACCAGGCCGCGCCGATCGAGCGCGCCGACCTCCGATATACCAATGGTTTCACGCTGAGCTGGGGCACTCCGGCCGCCCCCGCCAATGCACCGGGCACCCCGGCAAGAAGGACGCAGGAAAGAACATGAATCGCAAGGGTGACAAATCGCTGATCGTCGGCCTGGATATCGGCACCTCCAAGGTGGTGGCGCTGGTGGGCGAGTATTCGCCGGGCAACCCGATCGAAGTGATCGGCATCGGCTCCCATGAGTCGCGCGGCCTCAAGCGCGGCGTGGTGGTGGATATCGAATCGACCGTGCAGTCGATCCAGCGCGCGGTCGAAGAAGCCGAGCTGATGGCCGGCTGCGAGATCCGCTCGGTGTACGCCTCCATCTCCGGCAACCACGTGCAGTGCAAGAACTCGCCCGGCATCGTGCCGATCCGCGACGGCGAAGTGACCTGGGGCGACCTGGATCGCGTGCTCGATGCGGCCAAGGCGGTGGCGATTCCGGCCGACCAGAAGATCCTGCATGCGATCCCGCGCGAGTACGTGCTGGACGACTCGCAGGAAGGCATCCGCAACCCCGTCGGCATGACAGGCGTGCGCCTGGAGGTGCATGCGCACCTGGTGGTGTGCGCGCAGTCGGCCGCCGCCAACATCAGCAAGTGCGTGCAGCGCTGCGGCCTGCAGGTGGACGACCTGGTGCTGTCCTCGCTGGCCTCCAGCGTGGCGGTGCTGACCGCCGACGAGCGCGAGCTGGGCGTGGTGCTGGTCGACATGGGCGCCGGCACCACCGACATCGCAGTGTTCGTGCAGGGTGCGATCTGCCACACCGCCTCGCTGCCGATCGCCGGCGACCACGTGACCAACGACATCGCGCACATGCTGCGCACGCCGACCCCGGAAGCCGAGCAGATCAAGGTGCGCTACGCGTGTGCCCTGGCCCAGCTGGCCACCGCCGAGGAAAGCATCCAGGTGCCGTCGGTCGGTGATCGTCCGCCGCGCCGCATGCCGCGCCACGCGCTGGCGCAGGCCGTGCAGGGCCGCTACGAAGAAATCTTCGAAATGGTGCAGGCCGAACTGCGCCGCTCCGGCTTCGAGGAACTGGTGCGCGCCGGCATGGTCCTGACCGGTGGTGCCTCGAAGATGGAAGGCGTGGTCGAACTGGCCGAGGAAATGCTGCAGATGCCGGTGCGCGTGGGCATCCCGCAGCACGTCACCGGGCTGGGCGAAGTGGTTGGCAACCCGGTGCACGCCACCGGCGTCGGCCTGCTGCTGATGGGCAGCCAGATCGAGCATCCGCGCCGGCCGTCGCTGCCGACTGGCCGCGCTGGAAGCATGTTCAAGAAACTCAAGACCTGGTTCCGCGGCGAATTCTGACGCGGAACCTGCACTACCCGGGCTCGCCCGGTTGCAACACCGGCAACACGACGCAACACCGGCAACACATAACCCACACAGCCGCAACGACGGCATGCAGCACGAAGGCAGGACGCCCGAAGGCCCATGCAATCGAAAGCGGATACAACGAGGACACGGACATGGCGCATTTTGAACTGATCGAAAAGATGGCACCCAATGCGGTGATCAAGGTTGTTGGCGTGGGCGGCGGCGGCGGCAATGCCGTGGCGCACATGGTCAACTCGGCAGTGGATGGCGTGGAATTCATCACCGCCAACACCGACTCGCAGGCCATCAAGAATTGTGGTGCCAAGCTGCAACTGCAGCTGGGTACCAATGTCACCAAGGGCCTGGGCGCAGGCGCGAATCCGGAAGTCGGCCGCCAGGCTGCGCTGGAAGACCGTGAGCGCATCATGGACGCGCTGCAGGGTGCGGACATGGTGTTCATCACCGCTGGCATGGGCGGTGGCACCGGTACCGGCGCTGCGCCGGTGGTGGCACAACTGGCCAAGGAAATGGGCATCCTGACCGTGGCCGTGGTCACCAAGCCGTTCCCGTTCGAAGGCCGTCGCCGCATGCAGGTCGCGCTGAAGGGCATCGAAGAACTGAGCCAGCACTGCGACTCGCTGATCACCATCCCCAACGAGAAGCTGATCACCGTGCTGGGTCGCAACGCGACCATGATCCAGGCCTTCCGTGCCGCCAACGACGTGCTGCAGGGCGCCGTGCAGGGCATCGCCGACCTGATCGTGCGTCCGGGCCTGATCAACGTCGACTTCGCCGACGTGCGCACCGTCATGTCCGAAATGGGCCTGGCGATGATGGGTACCGGTACCGCCCGCGGCGATGACCGCGCGCAGGCCGCAGCCGAGTCGGCCATCCAGAACCCGCTGCTGGACGATGTGAACCTGGCCGGTGCCAACGGCATCCTGGTCAACATCACCGCCGGTGCCGACTTCACCATGGCCGAGTTCGACGAGATCGGCCGCACCATCGACGGCTTCGCTTCGGAAGACGCGACCGTGGTGGTGGGTACCGTGCTTGACCCGGACATGCAGGACGAAGTGCGCGTGACCGTGGTCGCCACGGGTCTGAACCGCGTCTCGGCCAGCAAGACCCAGCGTCCGGGCGAGCGTGCACCGATCAAGCTGGTCCGCAACGCTACCACCGGCCAGCCGGAGTTCGGCGAGTTCGACAACGGCGGCGATGCGGTGTCCAAGGCCGTCGGCGGCATGGGCCTGGGCCTGCGTCGGGCCAGCAGCGACAGCGTGGCAGCTTCCACCCCGTCGGCTCCGGCCTCCTCGGCCCCGGCCGCGGCGGAACTGCCGAACGATTACCTGGACATCCCGGCGTTCCTGCGCCGCCAGGCGGACTGATCGACGCTGCCCGGGGCTTGTCCCCCCCGGGTTGCGCCACCATGTCCTGAAAACGCGGGCGCCGGGCCAGGATGGGCCCGGCCGCCCTGCTTCACGCGCGTCCTACCGGCGCGCCGGTGTGTGCTGCCGGCGGCTTCTACCTGCGTTTCAGCCGGGGTAGGGGACCCTGCGTGTTAATCTAATGTGTCACTTCCGGTCGTCCCCCCATGATCCAGCAACGCACCCTCAAGAACACGATCCGCGCCACCGGCGTAGGCCTGCACAGTGGCGACAAGGTCTACATGACCCTGCGTCCGGCGCCGGTCAACCATGGCATCGTGTTCCGGCGCGTGGACCTGGACCCGGTGGTGGAAGTGCCTGCCAAAGCCGAACTGGTCACCGAAGTGACCCTGTGCACCGGCCTGACCTGCAACGACGCCAAGATCCAGACCGTCGAACACCTGATGTCGGCCCTGGCCGGCCTGGGTGTGGACAACATCATCGTCGAACTGTCCTCGGCCGAGCTGCCGATCATGGACGGTTCGTCCGGCCCGTTCGTGTTCCTGCTGCAGTCGGCAGGCATCGTGGAACAGGATGCGCCCAAGCGCTTCATCCGCGTGCTGAAGACCGTGGAAGTGACCGAGGGCGACAAGGTAGCCCGCTTCACCCCGTATGAGGGGTACAAGCTGGGCTTCACCATCCAGTTCGACCACCCGATGATCCCGGCCAAGCAGTCGCGCCAGGAAATCGAGTTCTCGACGATGGCCTACACCAAGGAAATTTCCCGCGCGCGCACCTTCGGCTTTATGCGCGACCTGGAATACATGCGCGAGCGCAACCTCGGCCTGGGCGGTTCGATGGACAACGCCATCGTGCTCGATGAGTTCCGCGTGCTCAACGAAGACGGCCTGCGCTACGCCGACGAATTCGTGCGCCACAAGATCCTCGATGCGATCGGCGACCTCTATCTGGCCGGCGGCCAGGTGCTGGGCGCCTACGAGGGCTTCAAGTCCGGCCACGCGCTCAACAACAAGCTGGTGCGGGCGCTGATGGCCGATGCCACCGCTTGGGAATGGGTCACCTACGACTCGCCGGCGGTGCCGGACCCGGTGGTGTACGCCACGCCGGCCTATGCCTGATTCCACAGGCTATTGATTTGAAAGACAAAAGCGCCGCCTTCCAGGGCGGCGTTTGCGTTTCCGACGTTCCTTGAGGCGCTGGCGCAGTGGGTGACGCGACGGCCGGGTCGAGGTCACGGTTTTGTGAACCTGTTGGATCGGAAGCCTGAATTTAACGTTGTTTTAACAACAATCTAACGACTGCCCCACCGGGGCCAGCTAGGATGCGACCCGGCCCCCGAAATGTTTCACGCTGCGGTGACACGCGCGACGGGGAGTGGAGCAGGACGCTCCGCTGCTTTCAGGTTTCCCGCTTCGGTTTCGAAGGAAGGTCCTGCAGAGCTGCCAAGGCGTCGCGTAGCCCTTTGTGCGTGGCGGCTGAAACTGCGTGGGGTCCATTCCGGTTGTCGAGCGCTGGGGAGCGCGTGGGAGTGGGAGACGCAGTCTTGACGGTCACCTTGGTGGCCTTCAGCCCGATGGACCGGGCCGCGTCGAGCAACTGGGCTTCGGCAAGCCGCAACTTGGCATGCCAGACCGGGGACTCGACGAGAAAAACGAGGTGTTCCCCGTCCACATTGGCCAGCCGGCAACGGCTGCGCAGAGGTGGCGGCAACTGGGGGCGCAACTGACGGTCCAGCGCGTCGAGCCATAGGGCACGCCGCAGCGGGTTCCCGCTTTTGTCCGCCATCACTACATCCAGGGCCGGTTTCGGTCTGGATGCGGGACGAACGCTGGATTTCGGCTCAGACATGAAAACTCACTGATGGCATTCAAAAAGATCGTAATCAAAACGCGTGAAGGACAGGCCAAATCGGCGCTCACGCGTTTGCGGTTCTACTTCGAGGACCGCCCCCGAGCCCTGCTGGGCAGCGTGCTCGGCGCAGGTTGCATTATCGGCCTTGCCGGCGGCATTGGCGCCAGTGCGCTCAATGATTCGCGCCTGCAGGCCAAGGTCGACCGCCAGGAGGCCGAGCTGGCCAAGGTCCAGCGCGATGCGCAGACCCAGGTCAACGCGCTGGCCGCCCGCCTCGGCGAGCTGCAGGCACAGGCCACCCGCCTGAACGCCCTGGGCGAGCGGCTGACCCAGATGGGCAAGCTGGAAGACGGCGAATTCGACTTCAACGAGACCCCCGGCCTCGGTGACGGTGATGCCGGCGGCCCGACTGCCGACATCCCGGTGAAGGACGTCAACGCCGACTTACAGATGCTGGAGCAGCGCTTCGCTGCTTCAGGCCGCCAGTTGTCGGTGATGGAATCGCTGATGTTCGACCACCAGCTGCAGCAGAACGCCGTGCCCTCGCGCATGCCGATCCGCAACAGCTATGTCACTTCCGGCTTCGGTACCCGCGCCGACCCGTTCGGTCGCGGTGCCGCTACCCACAAGGGCATGGACTTCCACGCCCGCGTCGGTGACCCGGTGATGTCGGTGGCCGACGGCGTGGTCAGCTTCTCCGGGGTCAAGGGCGGCTACGGCAACGTGGTCGATGTCGACCACGGCAATGGCTACGTCACCCGCTACGCGCACAATTCGCGCCTGGTGGTGAAGGTCGGCGACCTCGTCCGCGCCGGCCAGGAAGTGGCCAAGGCCGGTTCCACCGGTCGTTCGACCGGCGCCCACGTGCACTTCGAGGTGTGGGAGAACGGCAACGTGGTCAACCCGCGCAAGTTCCTCGGCGATGGCGGCAATACCCCGGTCGGACGCATCACCCGCGGTTGATCCCAACGCCGGGCATGGCCCGGCGCTACCGGGACGCCGTCGGATCCCGGCGGTAGCGCGGGGCCATGCCCCGCGAGCGCGAAGCGCGGCCGCCAGGACCCCGGTCCCGGCCGCCTACACGACCGCAAAGGGTTGAAACCCCTGCCGCCCATCCCAAGCTACAATGGGTGTTGCCATCGACAGGGCGCCAGGCGCCCTGTTTCGTTTGCGGCGGACGGATCCTCCCGGAGCCGTGCGGCATTCCCATCCAACCCGGTTCCTTCAATGATCAACAGCCTGCTTACCCGCGTATTTGGCAGTCGTAATGAACGACAGCTGCGCCAGCTCAACCGCATCGTCGCCAAGATCAATGCGCTGGAGCCGGAGATCGAGAAGCTTTCCGACGAGCAGCTGCAGGCCAAGACGCCGGAGTTCAAGCAGCGCATCGCCGGTGGTGAAGCCCTGGACAAGGTGTTGCCGGAAGCCTTCGCGGTCTGCCGCGAGGCCGGTCGCCGCGTGCTCGGCATGCGCCACTACGACGTGCAGCTGATCGGCGGCATGGTGCTTCACCTGGGCAAGATCGCAGAAATGCGCACCGGTGAAGGCAAGACCCTGGTGGCGACCCTGCCGGTGTACCTCAACGCGCTGGAAGGCAAGGGCGTGCACGTGGTCACCGTGAACGACTACCTGGCCCGCCGCGATGCCGCGCAGATGGGCAAGCTGTACAACTGGCTGGGCCTGAGCGTGGGCGTGGTCTACCCGGGCATGCCGCACAGCGACAAGCGTGAAGCCTATGGTTCGGACATCACCTACGGCACCAACAACGAATTCGGTTTCGACTACCTGCGCGACAACATGGCGCTGTCCAAGGCTGACCGCTACCAGCGCGGCCTGCACTACGCCATCGTCGACGAAGTCGACTCCATCCTGATCGACGAAGCGCGTACCCCGCTGATCATCTCCGGCCCGGCCGACGATTCCCCGGAGCTGTACATCCGCGTCAACCGCATCGTGCCGAACCTGGTCAAGCAGGAAGCGGAAGACGGTGAGGGTGACTTCTGGGTCGATGAGAAGGGCAAGCAGGTGCACCTGTCCGAAGCGGGCATGGAGCACGCCGAACAGCTGCTGGTCGAAGCGGGCATCCTCGATGCCGAGACCGAAGGCCTGTACGCCGCGCAGAACCTGACCGTGGTCCACCACCTCAACGCCGCGCTGCGCGCGCACGCCATCTACCAGCGTGATGTGGACTACATCGTGCGCGATGGCGAAGTGGTCATCGTCGACGAATTCACCGGCCGTACCCTGGCCGGCCGCCGCTGGTCCGATGGCCTGCACCAGGCGGTGGAAGCGAAGGAAGGCGTGCCGGTCCAGCGCGAGAACCAGACGCTGGCCAGCATCACCTTCCAGAACCTGTTCCGCATGTACAAGAAGCTGTCCGGCATGACCGGTACGGCCGATACCGAAGCGTTCGAGTTCCAGAGCATCTACGGCCTGGAAGTGGTGGTGATCCCGACCAACCGTCCGACCATCCGCAAGGACAGCCCGGACCAGGTGTTCCTCAACCGCAAGGGCAAGTTCAATGCGGTGCTGGCCGACATCGAAGAGTGCGCCAAGCGCGGCCAGCCGGTGCTGGTGGGTACCACCTCGATCGAAACCTCGGAAATGCTGTCCGAGCACCTGCGCAAGGCGGGTGTGAAGCACGAAGTACTCAACGCCAAGCAGCACGACCGCGAAGCGACCATCGTCGCCAACGCCGGTCGTCCGGCGGCCGTGACCATCGCCACCAACATGGCAGGTCGTGGTACCGACATCGTGCTGGGTGGTTCGCTGGAAGCGGAAATCCACGAGCTGGGCGAAGGCGCGACCGACGAGCAGAAGGCGGCGATCAAGGCCGAGTGGCAGAAGCGCCATGACGCGGTCAAGGCGGCGGGCGGCCTGCACATCGTTGGCACCGAGCGCCACGAATCGCGTCGTATCGACAACCAGCTGCGTGGCCGTTCGGGCCGCCAGGGTGACCCGGGTTCGTCCCGTTTCTACCTGTCGCTGGAAGACAACCTGATGCGCATCTTCGCCTCCGACTGGGTGCAGAAGGCCATGCGCATGATGGGCATGAAGGAAGACGACGTCATCGAGGACCGCCTGGTCAGCCGCCAGATTGAAAAGGCGCAGCGCAAGGTCGAGGCCCACAACTTCGACATCCGCAAGAACCTGCTGGATTTCGACGACGTCAACAACGACCAGCGCAAGGTGATCTACGCCCAGCGCGATGAACTGCTTGACGCTGAGTCGGTGAAGGACAACGTCGATGGCATCCGCGACGACGTGATCTTCGACATCGTCGCCCGCTTCGTGCCGCCGAACTCGGTGGACGAACAGTGGGACCTGCGTGGCCTGGAAGCCACCCTGCAGTCGGACTTCGGCGTGGACATGTCGCTGACCGATCTGGTCAAGTCGCACGAGGAACTGGACGCCGAAGGCATCACCGCCAAGGTGCAGGAACGCATCAACCAGCACTTCGCCGAGAAGGAAGCGGGTGTGGGCGAAGAGACCATGCGCGCACTGGAGAAGCACGTGATGCTGACCGTGCTCGACCAGAGCTGGAAGGAGCACCTGGCCCGCATGGATTACCTGCGCCAGGGCATCTACCTGCGCGGTTATGCGCAGAAGCAGCCGAAGCAGGAATACAAGAAGGAAGCCTTCGAGCTGTTCTCGGACATGCTGGAGAACGTCAAGCGCGAAGTGGTGACCCTGCTGGCTCGTGTGCGCATCCGCAGCGACGAGGAAGTGCAGGCACTGGAAGCGGCCGAGCGCCAGCAGGTGGAAGCCCGCCTGAAGCAGTCGCAGTTCCAGCATCAGGACGCAGGCGGCTACAGCGCCGACGAGGAAGCGGCGCAGGTAGAGGCCGCCCAGCTGCAGCGTGACGAGCCGAAGATCGGTCGCAACGATCCGTGCCCGTGCGGCAGCGGCAAGAAGTACAAGCACTGCCACGGCCAGCTGAGCTGACCCCCGGAGAGCCCCGCGAAAGCGGGGCTTTCCTGTTATGGGCCTTGAAGCGTTCGGCGATTGCGCCGGTGCCCCGGTTTTCGGCATGCTCCCCCCATGCCTTCCCCGAAACGATCGATCCACGTCGTAGCCGCCGTCATCACTGACGCCCGCGGCCGCATCCTGCTCAACCGCCGTACCGAAAGCCGCGACATGGCCGGCCTCTGGGAATTCCCGGGCGGCAAGCGCGAGCCCGGTGAGACCTCCGAGCAGGCGCTGGCGCGTGAACTGCACGAGGAACTGGGCATCGAGGCCGAGGTGGGCGAGTGGGTCATGGACGTGCCGCAGCGCTACCCGGACAAGGACCTGACCCTGGAAGTGCGGCACGTACGCAGTTGGAAGGGCACCCCGCGCGGACGCGAGGGCCAGGCCATCACCTGGGTGGCGCCGGACAAGCTGGTCCGCTATTCCATGCCACCGGCCGACCTGCCGGTGGTGGCCGTACTGCGCCAGCCGGACTGCTACCTGATCACCCCAGCGCCGGACACGGATGAAGGTGCCCTGCAGCGCTGGCACGGCCAGCTGCAGCAGGCGGTCGCATCGGGTCAGCAACGCATCCAGCTGCGCCTGCCGGCCGAGCATCCGCAGCGGCAGGGCATGATCGAGCAGGCCGTGCGCGCGCATCGACGTGGTGTGCAGTGGTTGCTCAACCGCGATATCGAACTGGCGCGCACCCTGGGCGTCGGCGTGCACCTGGGCAGCGAGCAGCTGCAGTCACTGCAGGAACGGCCGCTGCCGGCCGGGCAGCTGGTCGCCGCCTCCTGCCACGACCTTGAACAGCTGTTGCACGCGCAACGGCTGGGCTGCGACTTCGCTGTGCTGGGCCCGGTGCAGGCTACTGCGAGCCATCCCGATGCAGTGCCGTTGGGGTGGGAAGCCTTCGCCGCGATGCGCGCGCAGGTCTCGCTGCCGATCTACGCGCTCGGCGGCATGACGCCGCAGCACGTGATCGAGGCACGCCGTCACGGCGGGCAGGGCATCGCCGCCATCCGCGGACTGTGGCCGGCCTGATGCCCTGACACGGGTGCCGATCCGACGCCATACAGGGACGAGTAGATCCACGCCATGCGTGGATGAGCAGATCCAAACCGCGCAGGGACCAGTAGATCCACGCCATGCGTGGATGGCGCTCAGCTCAACCCATTCACAACGTAATCCAAAAACACCCATATTGCCGCCGCAGCCCAAGCACGGTCGCCGCGCGCGTGGCGCTGCCCGGCAGGGTCTGCTCCAACCGCAACCCGACCGGATGGCGCCGCGCAGTCGGTTCCGATTCCAATTCCGGTACCTGCGCAGCAGTGCCCGCGCCTTCATCCAGATCCTGCCGCGGATACACCGGCACCACATCCACCAGCGGCCGCCGCACCACCGATTCCAGCTGGCCAAGAATCCGCTGTGCGCCCGCATCGGACACCGCGCCCCACAGGTACAGCGAAGAGAGCCGGTTCACATCACCGATGGCGACCGCCGTGTGCAACGCCTGCACCAGTTCACTCAGCCGACGTGGGCAGCTGCTGCCGAGGCTGTCGCGCTGCAGGGTGTTGCCGGAAGGCGCCGGCGGCGGACGCCGGGACTGCGCACCCAGGCTGTCGCAGGGGCGGTCGGTGTAGACACTCTGCCCCTGCGGATCAGTGCAGCGGTTCAAGCGCGTGGGTTGCGCCTGTGCGACGGCGCAGAGGCCGGGCAGCAGCAGGAGCAGCAACAGGGAGAGGACGAGCTTCATCGACGCAGCGTAGCGCCGATTGCGATAACGCAGCGTACTTTTCAGCCGCGCAGCAACGTCAGTACCGAGACCGTCGGCTTGGCCAGGTTCAACGTGTAGAAATGCAGGCCCGGTGCGCCCCCTTCGATCAGGCGTTGGCACAGCTTGGCTACCACTTCGGCGCCGAAGGCGCGCACCGATTCGGCATCGTCACCGTAGGCCTGCATCTTGCGGCTGATCCAGCGCGGGATTTCCGCACCGCACTGTTCGGAGAAGCGGCGCAGCTGGCTGAAGTTGGAGATCGGCATGATGCCCGGGGTGATCGGCACCTGCACGCCAAGCCGCTGCACTTCGTCGACGAAGTGGAAGTAGGCATCGGGGTTGAAGAAGTACTGAGTGATGGCCGCATCGGCACCAGCGTCGATCTTGGCCTTGAAGTGCTTCAGGTCGAGCAAGGCGTCCTGCGCCTGCGGGTGCGTTTCCGGATACGCGCCCACTTCGATGCGGAAGGCATCACCGTGTTCGGCGCGGATGAAGGCGATCAGTTCGGAGGCGTAACGCATGTCGCCGGGGAAGCCCATGCCGGAGGGCAGGTCACCGCGCAGCGCGACCAGGCGCCGGCAGCCGATGGCGCGGTACAGCTTGAGCAGCTCGCGGATCTCCTGGCGGGTGCCGCCCACGCAGGACAGATGCGGTGCCGCCTCGAAGCCGTGGTGCTGGTTGAGATGGCGCACGGTCTCGGAGGTGTAGCTGAGGGTCGAGCCACCGGCGCCGAAGGTACAGGACACGTACTCGGGGGCATACGCCTTCAGCTTGGCCGCGGCACGGTCCAGCTGGGTGCGCTGTTCGTCGGTCTTGGGCGGATAGAACTCGAAGCTGATGGCGGTCATGGCAGGGGCAGCGGCGACGGGTGCGGATCAGTATATCGCTTCATCAAGATGGATGTGCAATAGGCGCGTGAGGTCGGCTGTCCCGTGCGGGCGACCGTTCGCCCCGCTGACGGACCGTTGCTCCGCAATCGCAACCGAGGCACCGGAAGCGGAGCCACGCTGGCCCCATTCCCGGCACCACCCACCCGATGAAGGAGCAGACGATGAAGATCTTCCAGGCACTCTGGTACGCAATGAAGGCCTTGGCCAGGCTGGTGATGATCGGCATGGCGATGGCCGTGCTTGGCACCGGCCCGGCCCATGCCACCGCCGTCGACAAGTCCGCCGTTCCAGCCACCGTGCAGGTCGAGGTGGTCGGCAAGGGGCGTCCGCTGCTGATGATTCCCGGCCTGAACAGCAGTGCCGAGGTCTGGCGCGAGACCTGTCTGGCGCTGAAGAATGTGCAGTGTCACCTGGTGCAGTTGCCGGGCTTTGCCGGTGCTGCGGCAGCGCACCCACGCCCGGCGGATTTCCTGCCGGCGATGCGCGATGAACTGCTGGGCTATCTGCAGGCGCAGCAGCTGTCGAAGGTTGCCGTGATTGGCCACAGCCTGGGAGGCGTGCTGGCGATGCAGTTGGCACTGAAGGCACCCGATGCCGTCGGTCCACTGGTAATCGTGGATTCGCTGCCGTTCTATGCGGCGGTGATGAACCCGCAGGCCACCGCGCAGAACGTGGGGATGATGGCCGGACAGCTGCGCGAAGGCCTGCTGGCGGCCGATGAGGCCAGCTTCAATGCACGCAACGACGCGACCGCCAAGGCCCTGACCCGCAGCACGCAGCATCTGCCGGAGCTGCAGCGTTGGGGGCGCGACAGTGATCGCACGAGCATGGCTGATGCGATGCACTCCATGCTGGTGCGCGATCTGCGTGATGACATCGCCGATATCCACACGCCGGTCCTGGTGCTGGGCAGCTGGGCCGCTTATCAGTCGATGGGTGGTACGGAGGCCAGTACCCGTGCGCAGTTCCAGGCGCAGTACGCGAAGCTGCCGGGTGTGCAGATCGAGATGAGCGCACAGGGCTACCACTTCCTGATGTGGGATGATCCGCGCTGGCTGCAGGCGCAGGTGCGCCGCTTCCTTGCCACGCATTCCTGATCGCTGCATGCCTTTCCCTCCACCACCGAGGCTGCCCATGGACGCAACCACGCCATCCCGCCGCTTCTGGACCCTCAACGCGCTGGCGTGGGCGGGCTATGCGACGTACAGCCTGTGGCTGGGGGTGCGTATCGGCGGCGGCACGCTGTTCAGCGGCGTGGTGTTGATCTCCCTCAGCATCGCCGTGTCCCTGTGGTTGTGCAGCGGCGCGCTGCGTTCGGTCGCGCTGCGGCAGCGCTGGTGGGATGGCAGTCTGGGCAGCCTGGCGCTGAAGCTGGCCGCTGGCGTGGTGGTTGGCGCCAGCATTGCACAGGGGCTGACGGCGGCGTTGCTGCTGCCGGCGCTGGCCCTGGGCTGGGTGCAGTTGCCCGGTGGGCGTGCCGATTACCAGCTGTCGTCGGTCGTGCTGTACTGGATGAACACCGCCCTGTTCCTGTTGATGTGGACGGGTCTGTGGGCGGGCCTGCATGGCCTGCGCCGTGCGCGCCACAGCGAGCTGGCACGGTTGCGCGCGGAGGCGGAGCGCAGCGCGCTGGAGCGCGATGCGTTGCGTGCGCGGCTGAATCCACACTTCATGTTCAACGCATTGAACAATCTGCGCGCGCTGATCCTGGAGGACCCCGAGCGTGCTCGCGACATGGTCACCCGCCTGTCGCGCACGCTGCGCCACGCATTGGCCCACAACCGCAGCGAGCAGGTGACCCTGGCCGAGGAACTGGCGGTGGTCGATGACTATCTTGCCATCGAGGCGATCCACTTCGAACAGCGTCTGCAGGTACGGCGGGAGATCGCCGCAGAAGCTGTGCAGGCACAACTGCCTGCAATGGCACTGCAGCTGTTGGTGGAGAACGCGATCAAACATGGCATTGCCAGCCGCGCGGGCGGCGGAGAGGTACATATCCGCGCGTCGCTGGAAGATGGCCTGCTGCGCCTGCAGGTGGACAACCCGCTTGGCAACGCCAATGAACCCACCCTTGGCCATGGTGTTGGCCTGGCCTACCTGCGTACGCAACTGGGTACGCGTGGCCGTTTCGCCCTGCAGCCGATCGGCGATCGTATGCAGGCCCTGCTGGAGATTCCGCAATGACGGCCGTGCTGCGTGTGTTGATTGTCGACGATGCACGGCTGGCGCGGCAGGAGCTGCGTACGCTGCTCTCGTCGTTGCCGTGGGTGCAGTGCGTGGGCGAGGCCGACGACGTGCCGGCCGCGCGCGAGGCCATCGCCACGCTGGCACCGGACCTGGTGCTGCTGGACGTGCAGATGCCCTCCGGCAGCGGCTTCGATGTACTGGACGGGCTGGAAAGGGTGCCTGCGGTGGTGTTCGTCACTGCCTATGACACCTACGCAGTACGCGCATTCCAGGCCAACGCGCTGGACTACCTGGTGAAGCCGGTGGAAGCTCCGCGCCTGCTGGAGGCGCTGGAGCGTGCACGCCAGCATGCGGAGATGAATACCGAAGCACCAAGCGGTCACGGCACGTTGGGCGCGCAGGACCAGGTGTTCGTGCGCGAAGGCGAGCGCTGCTGGTTCGTGGCCGTTGCCGAGATCCGTCGATTGGTGGTGGATGGCAACTACACGCGACTGTGGTTCCGCGACCAGAACGCATTGCTGGCCCGCAGCCTGAGTGCGTTGGAGGCACGCTTGCCGCCGGATCTTTTCTTTCGTGCCAACCGCAACACGCTGGTCAACCTGCGGCGCATCCGTGCGGTCACGCCGAGCATCGGCGATGGTTACGATCTGGCGCTGGATGATGGCAGCGAAGTCGAGGTATCGCGGCGGCAGGCACGGGAGCTGCGCGAGCGGATGGCGCTGTAGGCGGCACCACACGGTTGTCGATCACCCCGGCATCGGCAAGCCGCGCAGGATTGCCCGCACGCCAAGGGCGTGTCGTTCGATCCGCAGCTGCAGGCCATGCTGATCGCACAGGCGGCGCATGATCTCCAGGCCGAGACCGTTGCCCTGGCTGTCTTCGCCTTTTTCAAACGGGCGTGGATCGGGCCAGTGGCCAAGGGATGCGTCGCTGCCGGTGCTGTTGTACACCGACAGTTCTCCTGCTTCCATGCTGATACGCACATGTCCCAGCGGTGTATGGGCGAAGGCATTGCCGATCAGATTGGCCAGCACCACGCGCAGCGCCGGTTCCGGCGCGCAGAGCGCTGCATCGTCGGCCAACGTCATCTGCACCTCCACCGGCCGCGCGCCAAGCAAAGGTGCCTGTTCAACGATGACGCGCTCCAGCAGCGGCACCAGACGCACCTGCGCGGCGGGTGCCGCCTCGTCCTCGCGGGCCAGGGCCAGCAGTGCTGCCACCGCCTGCTGCAGCTGCAGCGCGGACAGGCGGATATGCTGCAGGTGCTGCTGCCCGCGCTCGGACAGCCCGGGTTCGTGCAGCAACTGGCCAGCAGCGCTGGAAATCACCGCCAACGGTGTGCGCAGTTCGTGGCTGGCATCGCGGGTGAAGGCGTGTTCGCGGGCAACAAAGGCGGCCACCCGTGCGGACAGCCGGTCCACGGCACGCGCCAGCACGCCGATCTCGTCATCGTCGAAGTGAGCAGCCAGGGCGGTGTCTTCCCGTGGCAGCAGTGGCAACGCCTCCACGTGCGCCACGAGCGAGTACAGAGGGCGCGTGCCACGGCGCGCAAGCCACACGCCCAGCAGGATCGCCAGCAGCACCATCACCAACGCGGTGCCGGCCAGCAGGGCCACTACTTCATCGCGGATCGGGCGTACCGCCAGTTGTGAGCTGACCTCGGCGATCAGCCAGGCAGGCCGTGACGGCGGTGTCGGATCCATGCGCCGCACGTGGTAGTGCCGGCCCTCCTTGCCGCTGAATTCAGAACGCCACGGCTCCTGGGTGAATGCGGTCTGCAGATCGCTTGGGAACGCGCTCGTGTCCTGATACAGGCGGATGGCCGCATCACCCGGCGCCCGCCATCGACCCGTAGCTGCATGGACGGCAAGCTGCGCCGTCGCTTCACGGGCCAGCTGTGCATTGAAAACGCTGTCTTCCACGGCGTACATGAAGACCAGCGAATACAGCCCGAACACCGCAGCAATGAAGAGGGTGAAGGACGTAAACGCGACGACCAGGCGGCGGCGCAGGCGCTGGACCGGCCGCCGCTTCATGGTGAAGCCTCCAGCCGGAAGCCGACGCCGTGCACGGTGCGCAGCATCTCACCGTCGAATGGCCGGTCCAGTACCTGGCGCAGCAGGTACAGATGCGAGCGCAGTGGATCGGAGGGGGGCGCTTCATCTCCCCACAGGCGTTGCACCAGTTCGCTGCGGGTGACAGTGCGCGGCCAGGCTTCGGCCAGCGCCAGCAGGATGCGTTGTGGAACCTGCTGCAGCTCCAGCGCTGTGCCCGCGCGCCAGGCCTGGCCACTGCGCCGGTCGATGCTCAACGCACCGATCTGCAGCAGGTTCGGTTGGCCCACGCGATGGCGCCGGGCGAGGGCAAGGCAACGGGCCAGCAGCTCTGCGTCGTCGAACGGCTTGACCAGGTAGTCGTCCACGCCGGCAGCGAACCCCTGCAGCTTGTCGTCGATCGCATCGCGTGCAGTCAGCATCAACACCGGCACATGGCGGTCGCTGCATTCACGCAACCGCCGGCATACGGTGATGCCGTCGATGCCTGGCAGTCCCACATCGAGCAGCAGCACGTCCGGTGGTGTTGCCAGTGCCAGCCGCAGGCCGACCTGGCCATCGGCGGCGAAGTCGACCTGATGGCCCTGGGCCTGCAGCAGGTCGACGATGGCCGAGGCCAGCGGCAGGTTGTCTTCGATCAACAGCAGGCGCAGGCGCTCGGCGTCCATGATCAGGGCTGCATGCGGGCCAGGAGAGCCTTAGCTTCGTCCAGCTGCGGCTGCTTTTCCAGCAGTGCCAGCAACTGCTCGCGTGCCTGGGTCGTCCTGCCAAGGCGCCAGTGCGCATCGGCGATGGCCACGTCCAGTCGCGGTTCCTGCATGTGCGGGCGGGCCAGCTGCATGATGGCCAGTGCATCGGACACCTGAGTGCCGTCGGCTGCGCCCTGCAGCTGCACGTACCCCAGCATGCCGATCAGCTCCACATGGAAATCGGTGCTGCGCTCTGCCAGCTGCCGCGCTGCGCTGTCATCGCGCCGCTGCAGGTGCTGCTCGACCAGGACCATGCTGCGTTCGTCACGCCAGGGCTCGCGCGCTGCAGGAGTGCGACCGCTGGCACGCACGAAGGCATCGGCGAGGGCCGCGGTCGAGAACGGGTTCTGCCCGGTCAGCAGCCGGCCATCAACCACCACCTTGGGCATCATCAGTGGTGCCTCCTGCCAGTGTGCCCCCAGTTCGCGCATGCGCGGCTCCAGCTGGAAGCTGAACTCCTTCGCCCAGCGCTTGCCGAACTGGGTTTCCTCTTCCTCGGTGAAACCGGTCATCGTCCGGCCCTGCACAAGCGGGCGTCCATTGTCCAGGCGTACCTCCGCCAACGCGGCGGGGCCGTGGCAGACGGCCGCAACGACGCCGCCCTGTTCCCAGATGCTGGCGATGGTCTTCTGCAGGGCGATATCGCGTGGCAGGTCGAACATCGCGCCCTTGCCGCCGATCACCAGCACGCCCTGGTAGTCGGCGGCACGAAGCTGTTCTGTGGGAAGCGTGGCAGCCAGCTTGGCAACGGCCTGTTGATCGGCAAGCAGCGCGGCATTGAATGCTTCGGCGGGGTTGTACTTGTCTGCTTCCACGGCGCCGCCGCGGGGGCTTGCCACGTCGATGGCAAAGCCGTTGCGCTTGAGGATCAACCAGGCTTGGGCGAACTCGTCCATCTCGAAGCCGGGACGGCTCTTGCCCTGGTCGCGGCCCTCGCTGCTGACCACCAGCAGCACGCGCGGCGGCTCCGGGGGAGCGGGGGCCGCAACAACGGCCGATGGCAGCAGGACCAGCGCCAGCGCCAGCACGTGGCTCGGGTTGAATCGGAACATGCTCGTCTCTCCTTGGGTGTGCGGCGCAGTCTGCGCGGCAGATGTGAAGCAGACTTCAAGCACGCCGGCGGTTAACCTGAGTCCCTGTTCCCGCATCACATCACCATGTCCATCGTCCTCACCGATTTCGCCCGCCCCCGCCTGTTCCCCCGCGTGCCGCGCGGCAACACCATCCAGGATTGCAGCGCCGAGCAGTTCGAGGCGCATCTCAACGCGCATCCGCCGTTGAAGATGCTCGATGGCTACGCGCCGTTCTGCAAACTGTTCGTGTACGAGAACTGGACCAGCACGCGCTGCCTGACGGTGCCGATCACCGAGGCCAACCGCCACCAGCTGCGCAGCGGCTACGAAGCGCGCAACCGCGAGGAACTACCGGTGCTGGTGCGCTGGTTCGAGGGCGTGGAATCGCCGCGTGCCAACTACCTGGTGGTGATCCTGTACAGCGCCGAGCAGTTGGCCAAGGAGGGCTCGCCCATTGATGCGGAGTGGGGCATCGTCGGCTGCATCTACACCGCCGAACCGGAAGAAGTGCCGATGGCGCCGATCACCATGATGCGCAATGCGCTGGGTGTGGAGGAAGGTGGTTCGGGCGTGCCGCTGGATCGCGAGGCGTACCAGCGCGCGGTGGCATTCTGGGAGAGCAACGCCAATTGGCGCCCATGAATGCATAAGGGCCCGTAGCGCCATGCCATGCGCGACTGCCCTATGATCGGGCAGGCAAACGCACGGAGGGCGGGGCATGGGTATCGGGGCAAGGATTGTTGCGCTGCTGCTGGCAGGCATGCTGCCGGCTGCCGGGGTGCTGGCGGCAACGCCTGACACGAAGGCCGCGTGTTCGCCACTGCCCCCCACGTCCTGGCTGCGCGATGCGGGGGTGACCGCGTTGTCGATGCAGGTCCGCGAAGGCCGTTGCTTGGTGGAGGTGACGGCGGTCGATGGCAAGGCGCTGTTTCGCCAGCAGCAGATGCTGATGGTGCTTGCGCAGAAGGCCTGTGCCGCACCGGCGGAAGCAACCGTGGATGACACGCAGGTGTCACTGCAGCTGCGCCTGCCGAAGCATTGCGTGGCTCGCAGCAGCCAGGATCTGTTCGCGGGCGACGAGACGGCCTGGATGCCACCCCGCGGTGTGTCACCGCGCTACCCGAGGGAGGCCATGCAGGAAGGGCTTTCCGGTCGCAGCCTGCTCAAGGCTATGGTGGATGCGCAGGGAGCCGTCGCTGCAGTGGTTGTCGAAAGATCCAGTGGCCACGCGGTGCTGGATGAAGCGGCGGTTGAGGAACTGCGCGGCTGGCGCTTCACCCGCACCGACGCGAAGAGTGCAGTGCCGGAATTGAGCATCGTGCGCGTACCGATGCGCTATGAACTGGTGGAGTAGCGGCCATACACGCATGGCATGGATCTGCCCCGTGCGCTACCGCAGTAGAGCCACGCCATGCGTGGCTTCAATCATCGGTCACAACGATCCACTCCCACCACGGGTAGTGGTACTCGCGGTCAGTGGCATCCCAGTGCTGGCTGCAGTTTGTGCAGGCCACTCGATGCCGGTCACCCCAGCCGTCCTCGGCCACGCCCAGTTGCAGCAGCTGTACATGCCCCTGTTCAATCAGTCGGCGTGGGTCGAAGAACAGATAGTCCGGATACAGCGCGCACAGGCAGCCGCTGCGTTCGCGCCAATAGCGCAGGCGGCGCAGTGCGGCTTTCAGGTGCACGTCGTTGCTCACCAGCGCACCGCCGAGCTGCATGCCCTGGCAGGCCTGCTCGATCCGTTCGGCATGTGGCGCCAGTGCATCAAGCGTAGCGGCGCTGAACAACCGAGCCAGGCGGCTGCTGGCGGCATGGATACGACTAGCATCGCGCGACAGCAGATCCAGCAGCAGCACGTCGGCCTGCGGATCATCCAGCCGCGGTGGCGGCGATGCGGACCATGGCCAGCGCATCAACGGGCCCTGCCGATCGCGGCGTAATGGCCGCCGGTCAGGCGCAGCAGGTCGGCCGGTGCCAGCTCCACTTCCAGGCCACGCCGCCCCGCGCTGACGTGCAGGGTTGGCAGCGACCGCGCGCTGTCATCAAGGAAACTGCGCAGGCGCTTCTTCTGCCCAAGCGGACTGATGCCGCCGACCAGATAGCCGGTTGCGCGCTGCGCGGCATCGACGGCGGCCATCTCGCATTTCTTGCAGCCGGCGGCTTCGGCCAGTGCTTTCAGGTCGAGCTGGCCGGCCACCGGCACGATCGCTACCAGCAGTTCATGCGTTTCGGTGCAGGCCAGCAGCGTCTTGAATACCTGTGCCGGGTCCAGGCCCAGCTTTTCGACGGCTTCGCCGCCATAGGATTCGGCATGGGCGTCGTGCACGTAGCTGTGCACGGTATGGGCGATCTTCTCGCGCTTGAGCAGGTTGATGGCCGGGGTCATGGGGGAATCGTAGCGCGGCCTTTCCCTGCTGACTTGACCGAGGCTACTGCTGCATCGGCTGGTGATGCGAATCGGCTTTCCGGCATCCCGGGGCGGGAAGCTCATCACTTCCACGATGCCCAGCTGTAGATGGATCCACGCCATGCGTGGATCCATCCGATCCATCGCAGATCAGCGCGACATCGGCTGCTGCGCTTGTGCCTGTTCCTGCGCCTGCCGTTGTGTCTGTTCGGCGTTCAACGCTTCGCTCTGGCGTGTGCTGGACGGCAGGTCCTGGCCGACCGCCTGCGCAAGGTCGATGTAGGTGCGGTGCGCTGCAGGATCACCCAGTTGGCCCTGCACCGCGAACACCCCCTGACCATCCGGACGCGCTACCACGGTGTCCACCTGTGACATGCCGACGACCTTGGACTCGTAGGCGACCTGTCCAGCCGCGTTTTCCAGTTGGTTGCGGTCATGGAACAGCGGCGACAGCCCACCCTGGCTGCGCTGCTGTTCAAGCGCCTCCAGTTTCTCCACCACCTGCTGGTAGCGCGGATTGTCGGCGTGCCCGGGCGTGGCCATGCTCGGTGCTGCTGCGGGCGCCGCAGGTTCGGCCTGCTGCTGATGCTGCAGGCTTGCCGCGTCCAGCGCCCCCAGGGTGCCGTTGCCGGCTTTGCCGTCCACGGTCAGCTGATGATCGCGCTGGAACTGCTGGACTGCCTGCAGCGTGCCCGGGCCAAAGTGACCGTCGGCCACCAGCGGTGCACCGTCCTTGCCCGTGTAGCCGAGGTCGGCCAGCTTCTGCTGCATGGCCTGCACTTCATCACCCTTTGCGCCGTTTACCAGCACGCCACTACCAGCCTGCGCACCGGGTGTGGTGGGCGAGCCGTGCGAGGGGGCATGGGTCTGGGCGATGCCCAGCTGGCTCATGGCCGTGTCGAAGCGCTCATCGCGGCTGGTCACGGCTGCAGGCGACTGGATGCCGTACTTGGTTGCATCGACGAAGGTCTGTACGTCGGCCCGGGTGGGTGGATCGCCGGCCTGGATGGTACCGCCCTGCAGCTTTTCCGCATTGCCGGACAGATAGTTGATGAACTGCGGGCCCATGCTGCCGAACTGGTTGTCATAGTCGGCCATGGCCAGCTGCAGTTCCGGGTTTGCCACGATGGCATCGGCGGCGGCCGGGTTGGTCGCACGCACCTTGGCGATGGCCTCGTCGACGCGCCCGATGGCGCTGTCCAGCTTGGCGTTGGTGAGCTGATCGATGTTGGCCTGCGGGATGGCCTGCAGCTTGGCGTCGAGCGCGGCCAGCTGCTGCGTGCTCAGCCCCCCCTGCTGGGACAGCAGTTCGATGTCACCATTGGTGAAGCCGTTGTCGCGCAGGAAGCGCCTGGCCTGGGGGTTGCCGCCGACGTCGAACTGCACCAGGCCGAACGAGTAGGTGCTGGTGCCTTCCTTGGCGTACGCGAAATGGTCCAGATGGCGGGTGTTGCCGCCCAGCTCGGTATTGAGGAACAGCGTGGACAGCTGCTCGCGGGTGAGGGTGGAATCCGTTGCCATGATGATCGTCCTTCACTGAGGAAAAAGGAGCCGGGCCTGCCCGGCGGATATCAGCCGGCGCAGTGCTGCTGGGTGAAGCCGAGCAGCAGGCGGGTGGCCTCGGTGCCGTAGGCGGCCGGCGCCGGTTCGATGGCGAACTGGCCGACCATCTGGTTGCTGCACAGCTGAACGTTGCGCTTGCCGCTGGCTGTTTCCTGGGTGCAGTTGGCCGCAAGCTGGGCGTTCTGCCCGCCGCCGATGTTGGTAGCCGCCGTGCAGCCCAGCAGGCGACCTTCCTGGCCGTTTTCACCCAGCAGCGTGTTGAAGGTCGCCAGCTGGCTGTTGGGGTCGCGCAGCACCAGCATGTCCACGCACTGCTGCTGGCCGTCGGGTACTTCGCAGGCGTCTTGGTCGACCAGGCCGTCGCGCGTGGCCGACAGCACCTTGAGGCGGTCGGTAAATACCTGTTGCAGGCAGTGCGCGTCGCTGCACAGATCGCGCGTGTGCTGGATCCAGCGCTGCTGCTCGGCCTGCAGCTTGGCCTTGCCGGCGGTATCGAGGGTCTGGCTTGCGGTGGCTTCGGCCTTGGCCAGCTCGCCTTCCTGCTTCAACAGGGCGGGGTCGTTGCAGATCAGGGTCTGCACCGGTGATGCCGAATCGGCGCAGGCGGCGCTGCTGCCGGCGGCCGCTGCCGCGGCGCTGGCCGCCTTGCCGTCGGTGTTGGCCTGTCCGGTGGCTGCTGCAGGCGTCGTGGCCTGGGCATCGCCGGAAGGCGGGGTGCAGGCGGCCAGCAGGGCCACGCAGCACAGGGTCATCAGGGGCTTGATGGTTCGGGTCATACGTTCACTGCTGCGCTGCATGTCTGTCCTTTGATGTCTGCGTCCTGGCGCATGGCCTGCGGGCGGCGGGGGCATGGGGCGAAAATCGTAGCAAGCGGCTTCTTAGGGCTCTGTGACAGGGCGCGCGGATCGGGCTGGCGGGTGCCGGAATGCAGAACGGGCGCCCGAAGGCGCCCGTCCGTGTGCATCCGTTGCTGGGGCCAGAGCCCTTTCCTGCGGAAAGGGATCCGACCCCGCGCACGGCATCAGTAGCGGTAATGATCCGGCTTGAACGGACCTTCCACCGGCACGCCGATGTAGTCGGCTTGTTCCTGGCTCAGGGTGGTCAGCTTCACGCCGATCTTCTCCAGGTGCAGGCGGGCCACTTCTTCGTCCAGCTTCTTCGGCAGCAGGTACACCTTGTTCTCGTAGCTGCCCTTGTTGGCCCACAGGTCGATCTGGGCCAGGGTCTGGTTGGCGAACGAGTTGGACATCACGAAGCTCGGGTGGCCGGTGGCGCAGCCCAGGTTGACCAGGCGGCCTTCGGCCAGCAGGAAGATCGCGTTTCCGTTCGGGAAGATGTACTTGTCCACCTGCGGCTTGATGTTGACGTGCTTCACGCCCGGGAAGGCGACCAGCGCATCGACCTGGATCTCGTTGTCGAAGTGGCCGATGTTGCAGACGATGGCCTGGTCCTTCATCGCGCTCAGGTGCTCGATGCGGATGATGTCCTTGTTGCCGGTGGTGGTGACGTACAAGTCGGCACGGCCCAGGGTCGACTCGATGGTGTTGACCTCGAAGCCTTCCATCGCCGCCTGCAGGGCGCAGATCGGGTCGATCTCGGTAACCACCACGCGCGCGCCGTAGGCACGCAGCGAGGCGGCGCAGCCCTTGCCCACGTCACCGTAGCCGCAGACCACGGCGACCTTGCCGGCCAGCATCACGTCCATCGCGCGCTTGAGACCGTCGGCCAGCGACTCGCGGCAGCCGTACAGGTTGTCAAACTTGCTCTTGGTGACCGAGTCGTTGACGTTGATCGCCGGGATCAGCAGGGTGCCGGCCTGCGCCAGCTGGTACAGGCGGTGCACGCCGGTGGTGGTTTCTTCGGAAACGCCCTTCCAGTCCTTGACCACGCGACCCCAGTAACCCGGACGCTCCTTGGCCACGCGCTTGAGCAGGTTCTTGATGACCTGCTCTTCGTGCGAGGCGGCCTTTTCGTCCACCCAGGTGCTGCCGTTTTCCAGCTCGTAACCCTTGTGGATCAGCAGGGTCACATCACCGCCGTCGTCGACCACCAGTTCCGGGCCGGTCAGGGTGCCGTCGGCCAGGGTGAAGGTCAGCGCGTCCAGGGTGCAGTCCCAGTACTCTTCCAGCGACTCGCCCTTCCAGGCGAACACGGGGGTGCCGGTGGCGGCGATCGCCGCAGCGGCATGGTCCTGGGTCGAGAAGATGTTGCACGAGGCCCAACGCACGTCGGCGCCGATGTCCTTCAGGGTCTCGATCAGCACCGCGGTCTGGATGGTCATGTGCAGCGAACCGGTCACGCGCACGCCCTTCAGCGGCAGGGTGGCGGCGTGCTTGCGACGGATCGACATCAGGCCCGGCATCTCGTGCTCGGCGATGTCCAGTTCCTTGCGGCCCCAGTCGGCCAGGGTGATGTCGCGGATCTTGTAATCACCTTCGGTGGAGAAGGTCTTGGCAACAGCATTCATGCAGTAGCTCCGGTTGTGGGCGAGCGGATGCTCGCATCTAGCCGGGCGCCGTTGTTGCAAAGCCACCTGGCCGAGCCTGGCCGGTCTCAGGGGATCCGGTCGCAGCGCCCCTCGGCAGGGGAGGATGCCCATTATATCGCGCCTCCGCTGTGACACAGCGATGACCCAACCATCGGCAGATGGGCGGATGTGCATGGCCTGTTAAGGTCGGGGGCTTCACGCAGCGAACAGGTGGAACAATGATGAGCACGCACGCACGCCGCAACCGGCGCTTGACTGGCCTGGTCCTGTCGATGGCCCTGCTGGCGGTGGTCCCGCAGGCCTTGGCTGCGGCCCCGCAGGCGGCACAGACCCAAGCGCAGGGCGTGACCGGCTATGAGCTGCCCTCGGCCGCACTGCAGGCGGTGGTCGACGCGCCGCGGGCACCGTCGCTGTACCTGTCGCCACGCCGCGACGTGGCCGCGCTGATGCAGATGCCGTCGCTGCCGTCGATCCAGGTGGTGGCGCAGCCGGAACTGAAGCTTGCCGGCCTGCGCATCAACCCGCGCACCTTCTCCGACAGCCGCTTCAGCTTCGGCCAGAAGCTGTGGCTGATGAACGTGGCCGACGGCAAGGAGCGGCAGATCAGCGGGTTGCCGGCCTCGTTGTCGATTGCCAGCCTGACGTGGTCGCCGGACCAGAAGTGGCTGGCCTTCAACCAGGTCGATGCCGCTACCGGCGCCAATGAGCTGTGGCTGGTGGACGTTGCCGGCGGCAGCGCCCGGCGTCTGGTCGCCGGCCTGAACACTGTCCTGGGCAGTGGCTACCAGTGGTTGCCGGACAGCCGTGGGCTGGTGGTGTTCACCCGCCCGGCCAACCTGGGCGCCGCGCCGGCCGCGGATGGCATTCCGACCGGCCCGGCCGTGCAGCAGACCAGCCAGGGCGGCGGCGTGGTGTCCATCCGCACCTACCAGGACCTGCTGAAGAACGAGGCCGACGCGCGCCAGTTCGATTACTACGCCACCACCCAGCCGGTGGAGGTCAGCCTGGACGGGCAGAGCCGTGCCATCGGTGCGGCCGGCATCTTCATGGGCTTTGCGGTGTCGCCCGATGGCCGCTTCGTGCTCAGCCAGCCGGTGCAGCGCCCGTACTCCTACGTGGTGCCGCTGGGCAGCTTCCCGCGCCGCATCGAAGTGCTCGACCGCAGCACCGGCAAGCTGGTGCACACCGTGGCCGTGCGTCCGTTGGTGGAAGGCTTGCCGACCGGCAACGATGCCGAAGTGACCGGCGTGCGTGACATCAGCTGGCGCGGCGACGCCGATGCCACCCTGGTGTGGGCCGAAGCGCAGGACGGCGGCGACCCGAACAGGGAGGCCAAGGTGCGCGATGCGGTGTTCATGCAGGCCGCACCGTTCGACACGCCGCCGGTGACCCTGGCCCAGCTCGGCAGCCGTTACGCCGGCATCAGCTGGGGCCGTGGCGACCTGGCCCTGCTCAATGAATCGTGGTGGAAGACCCGCCGCAGCAAGACCTGGCTGATCGCACCGGACAACGCCAGTGCCGATGCCAGGCTGCTGTGGGACCGCGATGCGCAGGACCGCTATGCCGATCCGGGTCGCCCGCTGATGACCAGCGATGACCGCGGCCGCTCGTTGCTGCAGACCACCGCCGATGGTGGCAGCCTGTACCTGGCCGGTGCCGGTGCATCGCCGGAAGGCGACCGTCCGTTCGTTGATCGCTTCGAGGTGGCCAGCGGCAAGGCGACGCGCCTGTTCCATTCGCAGGCACCAACCTACGCCGCGCCGGTGACGTTGCTGGATGCGCAGGCCAGTTCGCTGCTGATCAGCCGCGAAAGCCCGGATGAACCGACCAACTTCTACGTGCAGTCGCTGGCCGACACCAACGCTGCACCGCGTGCGCTGACCCACTTCGCCCATCCGCTGCCTCAGTTGAAGGGTGTGCAGAAGGAGCAGATCCGCTACAAGCGCAAGGACGGCGTGGACCTGACCGCGACCCTGCTGCTGCCGCCGGGCTATGACCCCAAGCGCGATGGTCCGCGGCCGCTGCTGATGTGGGCCTACCCGGGTGAGTTCAAGAGCGCGGCGGCCGCCAGCCAGGTGACCGATTCGCCGTACCGCTTCAACGCGATCAGCTACTGGGGCCCGCAGGCGTTCCTGGCCAAGGGCTACGTGGTGCTGGCCAGCCCGTCGATGCCGATCATCGGCGAAGGCGACAAGGAACCCAACGACACCTACATCGAACAGCTGGTGGCCAATGCGCAGGCTGCGGTGGACGAGGTGGTGCGCCGTGGCGTGACCGATCGCGAGCACATCGCCATCGGCGGTCATTCCTATGGTGCGTTCATGACCGCCAACCTGCTCGCGCACACCCGCCTGTTCAAGGCCGGCATCGCCCGCAGCGGCGCCTACAACCGCACGCTGACCCCGTTTGGTTTCCAGGCTGAAGAGCGCAACTACTGGCAGGCGCAGGACGTGTACCAGAAGATGGCGCCGTTCAACTACGCCGACAGGATCAAGGATCCGATCCTCTTCATCCATGGCGTGGACGACAACAATTCGGGCACGTTCCCGCTGCAGAGCGAGCGCATGTTCGCTGCGGTGAAGGGCTTGGGCGGCACTGCCCGCCTGGTGATGCTGCCGAACGAATCGCATGCCTACCGCGCACGCGAATCGATCATGACCATGCTGGCCGAGAGCGAGCGCTGGCTGGAGCAGACCCTGGGCCCGGTGCAGCAGGGCAAGGCCAAGAAGACGCGCTGACGCGCATGACGGCGGCCCTCGCTGCGGGGGCCGCCTGTTCGGCTGCGCCGCCACCCGAGCACGGGCTCGGGCGCTACACGGTATGGCGCGTGATGACGTCTGTAGAGCCGAGCCCACGCTCGGCTGCTTCTGCTGCGGATACGTGCAGATGAAACCATTTCCGCATCGCAGCATCGTGCGTAATCTGGTTTAGGCTTGGGGTCTGGATCCGTTGACCGAGGCCTGTGCGTCGCCGATGAACGAGTACCGCAGCAGTATCGAGTTTGCTTCCCCTGATCTTCCCCTGCGTGACGATGTGCGCCGTCTCGGTGCACTGGTCGGCGACCTGCTGGTCGAGCAGGTGTCGGCCGCTTTTCTCGATGACGTCGAGGACGTGCGTACGCGTGCGATCGCCCGCCGCGAGAACCAGGCGCCGCTGTCCGAACTGGCCGATGGCCTGGCCGGGCGTGCGCCGCAGCAGGCCGAGACCATGGTGCGTGCGTTCAGCACCTATTTCCAGGTGGTCAATATCGCCGAGCGCGTGCATCGCATCCGCCGCCGTCGCGACTACCAGCGCGCCGTTGCCGCCGCACCGCAACCCGATGGCCTGCAGGATGCCCTGCAGCACCTGAAGGCGCAGGGCGTTGGCCTGGACGAGCTGGCGCAGTGGCTGCCACGCATCGATATCGAGCCGGTGTTCACCGCGCACCCGACCGAGGCCGTGCGCCGCGCGCTGCTGGAAAAAGAGCAGCTGATGGTGGCCAGCCTGGTCGACAACCTCGACGGCCAACGCACCCCCGGTGAGGCCGCCGCCGACGCCGCGCGCTTCCGCATGGCGTTGACCGCATCGTGGCAGACCACCGATTCCTCACCGGTGCGTCCGACCGTGGATGACGAGCGCGAGCACGTCGGCTTCTATCTGGTGCAGGTGCTGTACCGGGTGATTCCGGTGCTGTACGAATCGCTGCAGCAGGCACTGCGCGATACCTATGGCGAGGAACTGCCGCTGCCACGCCTGCTGCGTTTTGGCACGTGGGTGGGCGGCGACATGGACGGCAATCCCAATGTGGATGCGCACACCATCCGCAACACGCTGGATGCACAGCGCGTTGCCGTGCTGGGCCAGTACCAGAAGGAACTGCTGCAGCTGGCCAGCCTGCTCAGCCAATCCACCGAACGGGTGGGGGTGAGCGATGCACTGCAGGCGCGTGTCGCGCATTACCAACAGTTGCTGCCGCAGGTGCAGTCGCGGCCACGCCATGCCGACATGCCGTATCGGTTGCTCAACGACCGCATGCGCGCGCGCCTGCAGGCCACGCTGGATGATGCCGACGGCGCTTATGCCGGCCCCGACGAGCTGATCGATGACCTGCAGCTGATCCTCGACAGCCTGCGCGCGAACCGTGGCGAACATGCCGGCGGCTTCGCCGTGCAGCGCCTGCTGTGGCGGGTGAAGACCTTCGGCTTCCATCTGGCGCGGCTGGATGTGCGCCAGGAATCGAGCGTGCATGCGCGCGCGCTGGCGGCGGTGCTGGGCGGCGACGCAGCATGGGATGCGTTGGATGCAGCTGGACGCGCGCGCCTGCTGGCGCCACATGCCAGTGGTGAAACACCCTTGCCCGCTGGCGATGATGAGGGCAGCCAGCGCTTGGATGCGGTGTTTGCCGCATTGGCCGATGCGCGTGCGCGGCATGGTGGCGACGCGCTGGGCAGCTACATCATCTCGATGGCGCACGACCGTGGCGATGTGCTGGCAGTGCTCGCGCTGGCGCGCCGTGGTGGGTTGGTCGATGACGCCGGCAGCGTGCCGCTGGATATCGCGCCGCTGTTCGAGACAGTGGACGATCTCAAGCGCGGCACCGCGACGCTGCGTGACCTGCTGGCCGATCCGGTGTACCGCGCGCATCTGCGTGCACGTGATGATGTGCAGATGGTGATGCTGGGTTATTCGGACAGCAGCAAGGACGGTGGCATTGCCGCCTCGCGCTGGGGCCTGCAACGCGCGCAGGTTGAGCTGCTGGAGGTGGCTGCCGAAGCGGGCCTGCGCCTGACCTTCTTCCATGGCCGCGGCGGTTCGATCAGCCGTGGTGGCGGCAAGACCACGCATGCGGTCGATGCCTCGCCACGCGGCAGCATCGATGGCCGCCTGCGAGTGACCGAACAGGGCGAAGTGATCCACCGCAAGTACGGCATCCGCGCGCTGGCGCTGCGTTCGCTGGAGCAGGCCACCGGTGCGGTACTGCGCGCCAGCCTGCGCCCGCGCGCCGCCGAGCCGCGCGAGGACGCATGGCGGCCGGTGATGGACGTGGTCGCCGGTTCCAGCAGCGAAGTCTATCGGGCGTTCGTCGGCCAGCCACGTTTCATGGATTACTTCCGCACCGCTACGCCGATCGATGTGATCGAACGGATGACACTGGGGTCGCGGCCTTCGCGCCGGCTCGGCCAGGATGCGGCATTGACCAACCTGCGTGCGATTCCGTGGGTGTTCGCCTGGAGCCAGGCGCGCGCGGTGATTCCGGGCTGGTATGGCGTCGGCAGCGGCCTGCAGGCGGCGGTGGACGCCGGCCATGAAGCCACGCTGCGTGAAATGGCGCGGGACTGGCCGTTCTTCCGCACGTTCCTGGATGACATCGCGATGGTGCTGTCCAAGGGCGATATCACCATCGCCGAACAGTTCTCGCGCCTGTCAGGCGAGCTGCACGACGCGTTCTTCCCGCAGGTTGAACGCGAACTGGAACTGACCCGGCACTGGCTGCTGGCGCTGATGGAGCAGCAGACCCTGTTGGACCACGACGCGCGGCTGGCGCTGTCGATCCGCCTGCGCAATCCCTATGTGGACCCGATCAGCGTGCTGCAGGTGGACCTGCTGCAGCGCTGGCGCGGAAGCGGGCGCGAGGACGATGACCTGCTGCGTGCGCTGGTGGCCTGCGTGAATGGTGTTTCGCAGGGCGTGCAGAACACCGGGTGAGCCGTATCCGCCGGGCATGGCCCGGCGAATTCGAAATGGTAGTGCCGGCCGCTGGCCGGCAATCTCATGATGTTTGGCAGCGCGCGCAAGTTTGCCGGCCAGCGGCCGGCACTACCGGGTTTGAGATCATTCTTCCGGCGACGGCGGATTCGACGCCAGCAGTTCCAGATGCCGCTGCTCCATTTCCTGGCGTAGCTGGCGGCGGATCAATGCTGCTGCCTGGCGGCGCTTCTCGTCCGAACTGGCCGGCTGCAGTGATGGAACCGGCGTCGGCCGGCCTTCCTCGTCCACCGCCACCATGGTGAAGAAGCAGCTGTTGGCGTGGCGCACGCTGCGCTTGAGGATGTCCTCGGCCACCACCTTGACGCCGATTTCCATCGACGAGGTGCCGGTGTAGTTCACCGAGGCCAGGAAGGTGACCAGTTCGCCGACCGCGATCGGCTGGCGGAACACCACCTGGTCCACCGACAGGGTGACCACGTAGCGGCCGGCATAGCGGCTGGCGCAGGCATAGGCCACCTGGTCGAGCAGGCGCAGGATCGCGCCGCCGTGGACCTTGCCGGAGAAGTTGGCCATTTCCGGCGACATCAGCACGGTCATGGACAGCTGGTGGGATTTGAGTTCGGTCGACATGGAGGGATTGTATCGGGCATGCATCGCCCTTGTGGAGCCGAGCCCATGCTCGGCTGCTCTTGGCGCAGACAAAAAGAAAGCCGAGCACGGGCTCGGCTCTACAGGAAGCGGAAGGGCCGCTTGCGCGGCCCTTCTTGAAGGTCAGCCGACTAACAGTCGGCTCTACAGCGGCCCTTCGTCTGTCTTACTTCAGCTTCGCATCGGCGCGCAGGGCGGCGGCGCGATCGGTCTTCTCCCAGGAGAAGGCCGTGGCGTTGACGGTCTCGCCTTCGCCGTTGATGTAGCTGAACTCCTTCGGCTTGCGGCCGAAGTGGCCGTAGGCCGCGGTCTGCTGGTACATCGGGTGGATCAGGTCCAGCATCTTGATGATGCCGTACGGGCGCAGGTCGAAGTGCTTGCGGATCAGCTTCTCGATCTTGTCATCGCTGATCTTGCCGGTGCCGAAGGTGGTGACCGAGATCGAGGTCGGCTCAGCCACGCCGATGGCGTAGGAGACCTGCACTTCGCAACGGTCGGCCAGGCCGGCGGCAACCACGTTCTTGGCGACGTAGCGGGCAGCGTAGGCAGCCGAACGGTCGACCTTGGACGGATCCTTGCCGGAGAACGCGCCACCACCGTGACGGGCCCAGCCGCCGTAGGTGTCGACGATGATCTTGCGGCCGGTCAGGCCGCAGTCGCCCACCGGGCCGCCGATCTCGAACTTGCCGGTCGGGTTGATGTGGAACTTGGTGCCCTTGTGCAGCCACTTGGCCGGCAGCACCGGCCTGATGATCTCTTCGCGGACGGCCTCGATGAGGTCCTTCTGCTTGATGCCCGGGGCATGCTGGGTCGACAGGACCACCGCATCGATGGCCGAGACCACGCCGTTTTCATAGCGCAGGGTGACCTGGCTCTTGGCGTCCGGACGCAGCCAGGACAGCGGCGAGTTGCGCTTCTTGCGGATCTTGGCCTGCTGCTCGACCAGGCGGTGCGACAGGTGGATCGCCGCCGGCATGTAGCTGTCGGTTTCGTTGGTGGCATAGCCGAACATCAGGCCCTGGTCGCCAGCGCCCATTTCTTCCGGCTTCTTGCGGTCAACGCCCTGGGCGATGTGCGGGGACTGCTTGCCGATCAGGTTCAGCACGCCGCAGGTGGCGCCGTCGAAGCCGACTTCGGAGCTGTCATAGCCGATGTCCACGATGACCTTGCGGGTCAGCGCTTCCAGGTCGATCCAGGCGCTGGTGGTGATCTCGCCGGCAACGATGGCAACGCCGGTCTTGACCATGGTCTCGCAGGCCACACGGGCGCGCTGGTCCTGGGTCAGGATCGCGTCCAGCACCGCATCGGAGATCTGGTCGGCAACCTTGTCCGGATGGCCTTCAGAGACCGACTCGGAGGTGAAGAGGTAGCTGGACATCAGGCTTAATATCCTTTGATTCGGATGGAAAGATGGGCGCGAATGATACACGGGGTGCGCCGCCTGTGCATTGTGAACCCGTATGGGTTGCCGGTGGTTAAGGTGTTGTGCCCGGCAGGGCAAGGCCTGGCGGGCATTGCGGGGGCATCGTGCACAGGCAGTGTTCCACTGGCGTGACCATTGCCGCCCCCCCGCCGGGCCCGGATGGGCCGGTGCAGGCGCCGTCATCATTCTGCCGCCAAACCGCCATCTGGCTGCCGCGTCCTGGGCGCAGGCTCTCGGCCAACCCGGCCGCCGGGCAGGAGTGGACACGCCATGCAGGAACTCGAACAGCGTCTGCAGCAACGCTATCCCGACTGGTTCCATGGCCGTCGCGGCCAACTGGCCCGGCCCCTGCTGCGCAGCGTCGGACGCTGGTCGCGGCTGGACCGGATCGAGGAGTTCCTGCGCCGCAATGCCAACGTGCGCGGTTTCGACTTTGTCGCCGCCGGACTGGATTTCATCGAGGGCCGCTACCACGTGGACTCCGCCGCACTGGCGCGGATTCCGGCCACCGGCCGCCTGTTGATCGTGGCCAACCATCCTTCCGGCGCGCTGGATGCCTTGGCCCTGCTGGATGCCGTCGGCCGCATCCGCCGCGACGTACGCATCGTGGCCAACGATCTGCTGGGCGCGATCGGGCCGCTGCAGGACCTGCTGCTGCCGGTGCGCATCCTCGGTGGCAAGGTCCAGCGCACCAGCCTGCAGGCGGTGGAGCAGGCGCTGGCGGCCGAGCAGTGCGTGATCGTGTTCCCGGCCGGCGAGGTCTCGAGGTTGTCGCTGCTCGGCATCCGCGATGGTCGCTGGCAGCGGGGTTTTGTCCGCTTTGCCCGTGCCGCCGCCGCACCGGTGCTGCCGGTGCGGGTGGAAGCGCGCAACTCTGCGCTGTTCTACGGCGCTTCCACGCTGTTCAAGCCGGCCGGTACGGCACTGCTGGCACGCGAGATGTTCGCCCGCCGTGGCCGGCCGCTGCGGCTGCGCATCGGCGAACCGATGCAGCTGGGGCAGGGTGACCCCGGCGCGCAGCTGCTGGCGGTGCGCCGCGCGGTGTACGCGCTGGGGCGCACTACGCCGATTGCCGAAGGTTGCCCTGCAGGGCCCGAGCCGCTGGCCGCACCGGTGCCGCCTGCACAGGTCGCCGCTGGCATTGCCGCTGCCTCCGTGCTGGGGCAGACCGCCGATGGCAAACAGATCCTGCTGGCCAGCTGCGCGGCTGATTCGCCGTTGCTGCACGAGCTGGGGCGGCTGCGCGAACTGACCTTCCGCCAGGTGGGCGAGGGCACGGGGCGCAGTCGCGACCTGGACGACTTCGACCTGCACTACCAGCACATCGTGATCTGGGACGGCACCGCCCAGCGCATCGCCGGTGCCTACCGGATCATGCGTGGCGCGCAGGCGTTGGCGCGTCGGGGCCTGGCCGGACTCTACAGTGCCTCCCTGTTCCGCTATTCCGACGATGCCATTCCACGCATTGCCGAAGGCCTGGAACTGGGCCGCAGCTTCGTGGTGCCCGATTACTGGGGCAGCCGCAGCCTGGATTACCTGTGGCAGGGCATCGGCGCCTATCTGCAATGCCAGCCCGGCATCCGTTATCTGTTCGGTGCGGTGTCGATCAGCGCCGCCTTGCCCCGCGACGCGCGCGAGCAGCTGGTGGCCTATTACCAGCGTTACTACGGCGCGGCCGATGGTCGGGTGCAATCGAACCGGCCGTTCCAGTACTTCGCCGCGCCACCGTGCTTCGGCGAACTGGATGCGGCGGCCGCCTTCGACGTGCTCAAAGCCAACCTTGCCGCGCTCGGCACCGGCGTGCCCACCTTGTACCGGCAGTACACCGACCTGTGCGAACCCGGCGGTGCACGGTTCCTGGCGTTCGGCGTCGACCCGGATTTCAGCGACTCGATCGATGGCCTGATCGAAGTCGACCTGCACGCGATCCGGCCACACAAGCGCAAACGCTACCTGCGCGATGCGGGGATGCCGGCATGAGCACGCTGGCGAACCTGGCACCGCATCGTCGCGCCGTGTTCGTCTCCGATGTGCATCTGGGGTCGCGGCATTGCCACGCCACCGAGCTTGCGCGTTTTCTCGGCACGCTGCGCTGCGAACGCCTGTATCTGGTCGGCGACATCATCGACCTGTGGTGGATGGCACACCGGCGCGCCAACTGGCGGCAGTCGCACAGCGACGTCATTCTGGCCCTGCACGCGCTGCGGCGCGCCGGTACCGAGATCATCTACATCCCCGGCAACCACGACGCTTCGTTGCGCCAGGTGTGCGGCCTGATGCTGCCGGCGATGCAGGTGCGCCGCCGCGCGATCCACACCACGGCCGATGGCCGCCGGCTGCTGGTGGCGCATGGCGACGACTATGACGGCGTCACCCACTTCGGTGGCCTGCAGGAGCGGTTCGGTGACTGGCTGTACTACCGCATCCTCACCGGCAACCATCTGTTGAACGCGGTGCGGCGTCGACTCGGAATGCGCTACTGGTCGCTGTCCGAATTCCTGAAACGGCAGAGCAGTGCGGCCGAACGCTACATCGAGCGCTTCGTGCAGGCCGGTCTGGATGATGTGCGCCGGCGTGGCCTGGATGGCATCGTCTGCGGACACATCCACCGCGCCGCGCTGATCGAGCGTGACGGTCTGGTCTATGCCAATGACGGTGACTGGGTGGAGAGCCTGACCGCCCTGGCCGAGGACCACGACGGCGCGTTGCGGCTGCTGGACCACAACGGGCAGACACTGGTCGAGCTGGCGGGCGCGCGGTTGTCGCAGGCGGCGTAAACCGCTCCTGTAGCGTCGAGCCATGCTCGACGGGCGTGCATGGTCCCCCCTGTAGAGCCGAGCCCATGCTCGGCTGTCGTGGCGCCGAACGAAGAGCAGCCGAGCATGGGCACAGCTCTACATACACCGGGCGCAACCCGCTAGCATCGGCCGATGGACTCATTGACCCAGATCGTTCTCGGCGGCGCCGTCGCTGCCGCCATCGCCCCGCCCGGACACCGCCGTGCCGCTCTGCTGGCCGGTGCCGCGCTCGGTACCCTGCCGGACCTGGACGCCTTGTGGCTGGGCTTTGCCGCCGCCGACCCGGTGGCGAACATGACCGACCACCGCAGTTTCAGCCATTCGCTGCTGGTGCTGCCGTGGGTAGCCGCGTTGATCTGGTGGCTGTTCAAGCGCTTCGGCAACGGCAGGGTGGCGCAGTCACCGGTGCGCTGGTTCTGGGCGATCCAGCTGGCCTTGGTCACCCACCCCGTGCTGGATGCGTTCACCGTCTACGGCACGCAGCTGTGGTGGCCGTTGCAGCCGCATCCGGCGATGGGTTCGAGTGTCTTCATCATCGATCCCGGCTACACGGTGTGGCTGCTGCTGGGCTGCGTGCTGGCTTGGTTCGGTCGGGCGCGGCCGTGGGCGGGCAAAGCGCTCGGCGTTGCCTTGCTGCTCAGCAGTGCGTACCTGGGCTGGGGGCTGATCGCCAAGGCACAGGTCGACCGTGCCGCGCAGCAGAGCCTGGCCGCGATGGGCCTGGGTGACGCGCCGCGGTTCTCGGTGCCGATGCCGTTCAATACCCTGCTCTGGCGGGTGGTGGCGATGACCCCGAATGGCTATGTGGTCGGTGACCACTCGGTGGTGGCCGACCACGCGCCGATGCGTTTCGAGGGGCATCCGTCCAACGTGCAGGCATTGCGCGAAGCAGCGGGAATTCCGGCAGTACAGCGCCTGCAGTGGTTCAACCGTGGCTTCATGCGCGCACAGGTGGTGGAGGGCCGGCTGGTGCTGAGCGACCTGCGCATGGGCCTGGAGCCGGACTACACCTTCAACTTCGCGGTGGCCGAGCAGGTTGACGGCCAGTGGCGCGCGATTGTGCCCGAGCAGTTGCGGGTGGACTACAGCAGCCCGGCCGCGCGTGCCGATGCCGGTCGCCGGTTGTCGGCCATGTGGCAGCGAATCTGGCACGAACCCGAACAGTAGATCCACGCCATGCGTGGATGGCGCAATGCATCGGCACCCGAGGGTTCCACCCCATGCATGGATGGCCTGTACCGCAGGCCGCTCAATACACCGTTGCGCGGCCCTGCACGAACGAATAGAAGAACACCGCGTTCGGATCGTTCTGCACCAGCCGGAACTCGCGACGCATGCCCTCCACCGTTTCTTCGTCCACCGTGCCGGCCTGCAGCAGCTGATCGGCCGCCGACAGCAGCAGCTGTTCCCAGAACGCGATCATCGTCTTGCGACGTGCCGGTTCGCGGTTGTCCAGGTGGATGGTCTTGATCTCGGTGTGCACATCGCGGAAGCCGCCGGCCAGCAGCAGATTGCCCAGCTTGGCGCCGACGAACGGGTCACCGCCATGGTCGTACTGGAAGTCATTGAAGGCCATCCAGTAGCGCCAGATGTGCGGCGAATACGGATCAAGCAGGAACGAGGCATTCATCACCTCGGTGATGTACACCGGCGAGCCCGGGGCGAGTACGCGGCGTACTTCACTCAGCACGCGCGCGGGCGAGGGCACGTGTTCCAGTACCCAGCACAGGAAGGCCGCATCGAAGGTGCGCGCCTCGAACGGCAGTTCACCGGCATCGGCCTGCTGCAGCGTGTAACGGTCGCTGCACCACGGCGTGCGCGCCAGATTCTCGCGTGCGGTTTCCAGCTGGGTCTCGCTCAGGTCCACGCCGGTCACGTGCAGCTCGGGGAAGCGGCGCAGCAGGATCTCGGTCTGTGCACCCACGCCGCTGCCGACTTCCAGCAGGCGCCTTGCGCCGCTGTAATCGATCTGGCCGAAGATGCTCGATTCCAGCAGGCGCGCCTGCGTCATCAGGCGCTGCTGTTCGGTGCCGGAGAACCCGTGCAGGTAGGTCGGGGAGGAAATCGGCGGGGTCATGTTGGCGGGCTCAGGCAGCAGAAGACATCGCCGGTTCCCCGGCGATCAGGCGGTCGAAATAGTCGGTGGTCAGCGCGATCTGGCTGGCCGGATCTTCAGCACGGTTCACTACCGCGCGGAACGCGGCATTCTCCGGCCGGTCCTTGGCGTACCAGCCCAGGTGCTTGCGTGCGATGCGCACGCCCTGCGGTTCGCCATAGAAATCGTGCAGTGCGTGCAGGTGGCCGAGCAGGATGTCGCGCACTTCGGCCAGCGACGGCGGCGGCAATTCCTCGCCGGTGGCCAGGTAGTGCGCCACCTCGCGGAAGATCCACGGCCGGCCCTGTGCGGAGCGGCCGATCATCACCGCGTCCACGCCGGTCTGCTGCAGTACGAAGGCGGCCTTCTGCGGCGAATCGATATCGCCGTTGGCGATCACCGGGATGCGCAATGCGGCTTTGATCTCGCCGATCGTGGCGTACTCGGCCTGGCCGGTGTAGTGCTGGTCGCGGGTACGGCCGTGCACGGCCAGGGCGGCGATGCCACTGGCCTCGGCGATGCGGGCGATGACCGGGCCATTGCGGTGGTCGCAATCCCAGCCGGTGCGGATCTTCAGCGTCACCGGCACGTCCACCGCGTTGACCACCGCTTCCAGGATGCGCGCGACCAGCTGCTCATCGCGCATCAGCGCAGAGCCCGCCCAGGCGTTGCACACCTTCTTGGCCGGGCAGCCCATGTTGATGTCGATGATCTGCGCGCCATGGTCGACGTTGTAACGCGCCGCCTCGGCCAGCTGCTGCGGCTCGGTACCGGCGATCTGCACGCTGATCGGCGCGGGTTCACCGGCATGGTCCATGCGGTGGATCGACTTGCGCGTGTTCCAGAAGCGCGGGTCGCTGATGGTCATTTCCGAGGCGGCCAGGCCCGCGCCCAGCCGTTTGCACAGCAGGCGGAAGGGCTTGTCGGTGACGCCGGCCATGGGCGCAAGCACGACGTTGGGGGCAATGGAGTACGGGCCGATCTGCATGCGCCCATTGTAGGGCGCGGCCGGCGCCCCGGCGGGGTTGCCGGCCTGCCGGTTCAGGCCGATCCGGACCGACCTCATGCCGGACGGGCATCAACAGATGCTTGACGGTTGCTTCCGTCGCCCCCAAGGGCAGGCGATGGTGGTCGGCTGGGTGTTCCGGCAACGCGCATTCACGCATGGCGTGGATCTACTGCGGGCCCGACCCGCGCGGATGCGGCCTTCGCGCCCCGCGTCCCGGTAGATCCACGCCATGGGTGGATGGGGCCTTGCCCACGAATGTGAAAAGGCCCGGGCATCTGCATGCTCGGGCCCGATCATCATCCCCGAGGGGATGAGGCGTTACTTCACTTCGGCGTCGGCCGGGGTGAAGCGCGGCATTGCCGCGGCCGCGCCTTCCTTCTCGGTCGAACGACCGGCGAACTGGTTGGCGAAGCGCACGTGGCGGGCGAACGGAGCCTCCGGCACCTGGGCGATCGAGGCCACCAGCGCACCGTTGAAGGCATCGCCGGCACCGGTGGTGTCGATCGCCTGCACCTGTTCGGCACCCACGCGGTAGTACGGCTGGGTGTCACCACGCAGGTGCTCGTCGGCATGCGACACGAACACGCCCACCGAACCCAGGGTCACCACTACCGTGCCGTTGCCGACCAGCTTGCGGCACAGCGCATGCAGGCTGGCGCCATCGAGCGCGGCGACGTCGTTGGCATCCACACGCTCACCGACATGACGGCCGAGCAGGGCAGCGAACTCGGTCTCGTTCGGGGTGATCACATCGGCCAGCTTGAGCAGGCCGATGCTCGACGGGGCATCAGCCGGGGCGGCGTTGAGAACGGTGGTGACACCGGCCTCACGGGCCACGGCCAGCGCCGCTTCGATGGTCTGCACCGGCGATTCCAGCTGCACCAGCACCACCTTGGCGCCGGTCAGCAGGGCCTGCTGTTGCTGCACGAAGTCGGTGCTCAGCGCCGCGTTGGCACCCGGGCCGATGACGATGGTGTTGCGGCCACGGGCATCGACATAGATGCCGGCGGTGCCGGTCGGCTCGCTGCTGGCTTCGGCGATCAGCGCGAAACCATCCTGCGCGGCCAGGTCACGGGCAGTGGCACCACCTGCGTCGTCGCCCAGCGCACACAGGAAGCTGGTGTCAGCGCCGGCACGGCAGGCGGCAACGGCCTGGTTGAAGCCCTTGCCACCCGGACCGGTGCTGTAGCGGCCGGCAATGGTCGCACCCGGTGCCGGCAGCGACTCGCACCGCCACACGTGATCGACATTGAAGGAACCGACGACAACGACACTGCTGCTCATAGGGAATCTTTTCTCAAACAAGGGTTCAGCTGAAATGCGTCAGCACGCCGGCGATGGTAGCCGTCATGAAGGTTGCGATGGTACCGCCCAGCACCGCGCGCAGGCCGAACTTGGCCAGATCGTGGCGACGTTCCGGTGCCAGACCGCCGATGCCGCCGATCTGGATCGCAATCGAACTGAAATTGGCGAAGCCGCACAGGGCATAGGTGGCGATCAGGCGACCTTCTTCGGACAGGCTCATGCCTGGAACCTGGCCGTTCACGATACGCGACAGTTCGGTGTAGGCGACGAACTCGTTGATCACGACCTTCTGGCCGATCAGCGAACCGACGGTGGTGGCGTCGGCCCACGGGGTGCCGATCACCCAGGCGATCGGTGCCAGCACGTAGCCGAAGATGGTCGACAGGTCGGTCGGCTTGCCGATCGCAGCCGCCAGGCCGGTGACTTCACCGAGCCAGGTCAGCGGTGCATTGAGCAGCGCGATCAGGGCGATGAAGGCCAGCAGCATCGCACCGATGTTCAGTGCCAGCTTCAGGCCATCACCGGCACCGGCAGCAGCCGCGTCGATGATGTTGCTGGAGGTCTTCTCCACTTCCATCTTGACCGTACCGCGGGTCAGCGGGGTGCCGGTTTCCGGAATCAGCAGCTTGGCCACGACCAGGGTGGCCGGGGCCGCCATGATGCTGGCCGCCAGCAGATGCTTGGCGTAGAACGCCTGCTGCACCGGATCGCCGCCGCCGAGCATGCCCACGTACGCGGCAAGCACGCCGCCGGCGATATGGGCCATGCCGCCGATCATCATCGTCAGCAGCTCGGACTGGGTCATCTTGGCGATGTACGGACGCACCGTCAGCGGTGCCTCGGTCTGGCCGATGAACACGCTGGCGCAGACGCTGGTGGTTTCCGCACCGGACACGCGCATCACCTTGGTGATCGACCAGGCCATCACCCGCACGATCGCCTGCATGACGTTGAGGTGGTACATGACCCCCATCAGCGCCGAGAAGAAGATGATCGTCGGCAGCACCTGGAAGGCGAAGATGAAACCGTAGTTCTTGGTGTCCATCAACGAGCCGAAGATGAAGCTTGAACCCTCGTTGACGAAGCTCAGCACCTTCACGAAGCCCTGGCCCAGCGCATCGAACACGTCGCGCCCGCCCGGTACCAGGATCACCAGTGCCGCAAATGCGATCTGCAGGGAGATGCCGGTGGCGACCAGCTTCCAGTCCACCGCGCGCTTGTTGTTGGAAAACAGCCAGGTGATGCCGATCAGCACCGCCAAACCGAACAGGCCGAAGCCGATCCTGCCCAAACCTTCGACCATCTGAGTGACTCCCCTGGGGCGTCGCGAAAAACGGGAAGCCTAGTGCAGGGCAGGGGCCGGAGCAAGGAAAAGCGGTCTGCGCGCGGCCATCGGCTCCGATCAGGCCAGCAACAGCAAGGGGTTGCGCCTGCCGGGACAGGTAGAATGGTGGCTTGATCCCGGCCCGTATGCGGGCCCGCAGCAGGAGAATCGCATGCTCTACCGTCGCCTTGGCTCCACCGGCCTGCCGATGTCCGCCCTGTCCTTCGGCGCCTGGGTGACCTTCGGCGACCAGGTGCCACGCGATGAGGCGCGCAACCTGGTGGCGGCGGCCTGGGACCATGGCATCAACTTCTTCGACAACGCCGAGGGCTATGCCAACGGCCGCGCCGAGCAGGTGATGGGCGATGTGATTGCCGACCTGCGCCTGCCGCGCGATGGTTTCTGCGTGTCGAGCAAGGTGTTCTTCGGCAGTGCCCAGGACCCGCGGCCGACCCAGCGTGGCCTGTCGCGCAAGCATGTGACCGACGCCTGCCATGCTGCGCTCAAGCGCCTGCGGGTGGAGTACCTGGACCTTTATTACTGTCATCGTCCGGATCCGGACGCTCCGATCGCTGAAACGGTGCATGCCATGGACACCCTGGTCAGGCAGGGCAAGGTGCTGTACTGGGGCACGTCAGAATGGTCGGCCAACCAGATCCAGGAAGCGGTGGACATCGCCGCGCGCCACAACCTGCAGGCACCGTCGATGGAGCAGCCGCAGTACAACCTGCTGCATCGGGAGCGGGTGGAAGTGGAGTACGCGCCGCTGTATGCCACCGCCGGGCTGGGCACCACGATCTTCTCGCCGCTGGCCTCGGGCCTGCTGAGCGGCAAGTACGACGACGGCGTCCCGGCCGATGCACGCCTGGGACGCGAGGGCATGGGCTGGCTGCAGGACCTGGTGCTGGGCGACAACGCCGATGCGCGCCTGGCCCGGGTGCGTCGCTTCAGTGCCGTGGCGCGCGACCTGGGCCACGCCCCGGCCAGCCTGGCCATCGCCTGGTGCCTGCGCAATCCGAACGTGTCCAGTGTGATCCTCGGCGCCAGCCGGGTCAGCCAGCTGCTGCAGAACCTGCAGGCGCTGGACGTGCTGGCGCAGGTGGACGACGCCGGCTGGGCTCAGGTGGAAGCCGTATTCGCCTGAGGGCCGAGGACAGGTTGTAGGGCCGAGCCCACGCTCGGCCGGCCTTACCGCGCCCAATTGCACCTATTGCAATAGGCAAAGGCTATCAAAATTGAAATTTCGATCATTAATTCCATCAATTAAGTTGAGAATGATTGTTGATTGTCAACTGAGAATCATTATCATTTAACTCGTCCCTCGCACGAGTCCAGATGCTCATGAATGCTCAACCTGTACTGCTGCGCCCCGAAACGCTGACCCTCCGCGACCGCCCGGTTCGTGTCGTGCCGCCGGAAGAGGTCATCGACAGCGAAGCCCTGCTCAAGGGCCGTCGTGAAATCCTGATCCAGCACGGTGACCGTTTCTACCGGCTGCGTCATACCAGCAACGACAAGCTGATCCTGACCAAGTAACGCGGTCTGGTCGCCCGCCTCCCTCCCTCCTGTCGGCAGCGCCGACAGGGTGGGCGACCCGTCCGCTCCTGCTCTCTCCCCCTCGGTCTACCGTTCATGCCTGCTTGGTGTGGCGGTGGCCGGGGGTTCCCCTGCCTGACCGAATGATGCCGATGACCCGCCCGACCGCCCTTTCCATTGCCCTGTGGATGGCCCTGCCGCTGTCCGCCCATGCTGCTGCCGATGCCGCGCCCGACGCGCGCGAGTTCGATCGGGTGCAGGTCACCGCCACCCGCACCGAGCGGGCAGTGAGCGATGTCGCGGCCACCGTCGATGTGATCGACCGCGAGCAGATGGACCGGCATCTGGTGCAGGACATCAAGGATCTGGTGCGCTACGAGCCGGGCCTGTCGGTCACCCGCAATGCCACCCGCTTCGGCCTCGACGGTTTCCGCATCCGTGGCCTGGACGGCAACCGCGTGCGCATCCAGACCGACGGCATCGTGATGCCGACCCGCTTCGACATCGGCGCGTTCTCCAGCGCCAATCGCAACTTCACCGACCTCGACACGCTCAAGCGCGTGGAGATCGTGCGCGGACCGGCCAGCTCGCTGTACGGCTCGGACGCACTGGGTGGCGTGGTCGCCTTCGTCACCAAGGACCCGGCCGATTACCTGAAGGACGGCAAGGACAGCTACTTCGGCCTGAAGTTCGGCTACGACGGTGAGTGGAAGGGCCTGCTTGGCGGTGCCACTGCTGCCTTTGGTGGCGAGCACTGGAGCGGCCTGGTCAACGTCAACCACCACCAAGGCCAGGAAACGGACAACAAGGGCACGGTGCGCAGCGACGACCGCACCCGCACTGCCGCCAACCCGCAGGACCGCGACGGTCGCAGTCTGCTCAGCAAGCTGGTCTACGCGCCGAGCGCGGACCAGCGCTTCCGCTTGACGGTGGAAGGCAACGAAGACACCACCGACACCAACGTACTGTCGTCGGTCGGCGTCAACTCGGCCACCGGCATGAAGGCGCACGACACGCAGAAGCGGGGTCGTGTGTCGTTCGCTCACGAGATGGATGCGCTGGACCAGCCGTTCGCCGACAGCATGCACTGGCAGGTGTACGCGCAGAACAGCGAAACCCGGCAGCAGACCGACGAGACCCGCACCGACGGCAGCCGCCGCCACCGCGTTTTCTCCTTCGACCAGCATGCCTATGGCCTGCAGGCGCAGTTCAACAAGGCCTTCAGCACCGGCGCGGTCGAGCACGCGCTGACGTACGGCCTCGAAGGCACCCGTACCGAAATCCGCCAGAAGCGCGACGGCTACCAGGTCAGCAAGGCCGGCGTGGTCAGCAAGGCCATCGTCCCCGATGTGTTCCCGGTGCGTGACTTCCCGATCAGCAAGACCACCGAACTGGGTCTGTACGCCCAGGACGAGATGCGCTTTGCCGATGGCCGGCTGTCGCTGGTGCCGGGCGTGCGCGTCGATCGCTACGAGCTGAAGCCGGAAGTGGACAGCATCTTTGCCGAGGACAATCCGACCACGGCCGTGGCGCAGCTGAAGAAGACCAGCGTGTCGCCAAAGCTGGGCATGGTCTGGCGCTTCGACGACCAGTGGTCGCTGTTTGCCGGCTACGCACGTGGCTTCCGCTCGCCGCCGTACAACGACGTCAACATCGGCCTGACCAACGTCGCCTTCGGTTACACCGCCATCGCCAACCCGGATCTCAAGCCGGAAACCAGCGATGGCTACGAACTGGGCCTGCGCTTCATCGCACCGGCGGCCTACGTCAGCGTCAGCGGCTACTACAACGACTACAAGAACTTCATCGAGTCCAACATCAACACCGGCCGCAATGCACAGGGTCTGATGGTGTTCCAGTCGCAGAACATCGCCGACGCTCGCATCTACGGTGCCGAAATGAAGGCCGGCATCGAGTTCGGCGAACTCAGCCCGGCGCTGAAGGGCTGGGCACTGCGCAGCGCGCTGGCGTGGTCACGTGGTGACAACAAGACCGACGACGAACCACTGGCCTCGGTCGACCCGCTGCGCGGCACGCTGGGCCTGATGTACGACACCGACAGCTGGGGCGTTGAACTGGCCGGTACCTTCGTGCAGCGCAAGAAGCGCCTGCCGCCGCCCGCCGCGCAGACCAACCCGAACGCACCAGCGCCGTTCGTCTACCAGCCGGCAGGTTATGGCGTGCTGGACCTGATGGCGCACTGGAACTTCGCACCGGGCGCGACCTTCAACGTCGGCGTGTTCAACCTGGCCGACAAGCGCTACATCGAATGGTCCTCGATCACCCCGAGCCTGATCACCGACCGCGCGCTGAGCGATCGCTTCAGCAGCCCCGGCCGCACCTTCTCCGCCAGCCTCGCCGTTTCCTGGTGACCTCATGAGCCGAGCACTGTCCGCACGCAGGAATGACTCCACCGCCGCGCCACACAGCGCGGCCTGGCCGACCCCGGCACAGCTGGCCACGCTCGGCACCGTGTTGTGCCTGTACCACGCCGACGGCAACGAGCTGGGCGGCTGGCGCCAGGCAGTGCGCGTGCATGCCTGCCAGGGCGTGGACAGCGAGGGCCTGCGCGAAAGCCTTTGCTTCCTCGATGCACGCGGCCGCTGCGTGTGGCGCCTGTACCTGTTGCCGGACAGTGATTTCCTGGCCTGGGATCGGCTGGTGGCGACGCTGCCGCCAGGCCCGGAACACGACAGCGACGCCAGCGTCGGCGAGCGACTGTGGCGGCGCCTGGCCGGCCACCTCGGCGGCCAGCGCTGGCGCCTGTGCACGCTGCGCCTGCACGCTGCCGACGAGGGGCGGACCCTGGCCGCCAGCCTGTCCACGTTGTCGTCGCTCGGCGCGGCCACCGCGCGACGCATCGCCCGCCTGGAAGGCGCCGAAGGCGAACTGGCGATCGACGACTGTTGTTGTGCCGATGCCGCACGCCGCCCTGCCGCGCGCGCTCCCGGCGACCTGCCGCTGGTTCGCCTGTGACCTGATTGCGATGGATCGACTGCTGGCCAGGATGGCCTCTCCACGAAACCTGCAACCCCGAAGGAAGACCCGATGAAGTTCCAGACAGCCAGCGTGATGGTGCTGCTCGCCGCCAGTGGCGCCGCCAGCGCGCAGCCCTCCGACATCGCCCGCGACCATGACAGCATCCTGGCCATGCAGGGTGAGTACACGGTGGATTTCGCCTTCGATGAGACCGTGCTGCTGAAGCCGGGTTACGAGCGCGCACCGGCCATGCGCAGCGGCGGCAACGAAGTGGTGATCGTGGTCGAGGACAGCCCGAAGCGCATCGTCCTGCAGCACCTGCTGGTGGACAGCAAGAGCGGCCACGTGACCAAGCACTGGCGCCAGGACTGGGTGTACGAAGCGCCGAACCGCTTCGAGTTCAGCGCCGACCAGACCTGGCAGGTACGCACGATTGCGGCCGCGACCAACAAGGGGGCCTGGACCCAGTGCGTGTATGAAGTCAGCGATGCACCGCGCTACTGCGGCACCGGCACGTGGACCTACAGCAACAACGTGCCGACCTGGACCAGCGACATCAGCTGGCGCCCGCTGCCACGCCGCGAGTACACCAAGCGCAGCGATTACAACGCGCTGGCCGTGGTCAATCGCCACACCTTGACCCCGAACGGCTGGACCCACGAGCAGTTCAACACCAAGGTGCAGCGCAACGCTGATGGCAGCCAGGTCGAAATCGCCCGCGAATTCGGCTTCAACGACTACATCAAGACCACCGAGGTCGACTTCACCCCGGCGCGTGATTACTGGAAGGCCACTGCCGGTTACTGGAGCAAAGTGCGCCAGCGTTGGGACGGCTTCCTGACCCAGGCCCCGGGCGTGCACCTGAAGACCAAGCTCGACGGCATGGCGATGATCATCCCGTTGTTCACCCAGGCCGAGGACGTGCAGGCCGGCAAGAAGGTGAAGGACAAGCAGATCGACGACGTCTTCGCCAAGTACGTGGAAAAGGCGCCGAAGGAAGGGTGATCGCTGCGGCGGGTGTCGGACGTGCACTGCACTGGTGGGTGCCGAGCTTGCTCGGCACTGCATCCACGCATGGCGTGGATCTACCGGAGCCATCGGCACTGCATCCACGCATGGCGTGGATCTACCGGAGCCATCGGCACTGCATCCACGCATGGCGTGGATCTACTGGAGCCATCGGCACTGCATCCACGCATGGCGTGGATCTACCGGAGCCATCGGCACTGCATCCACGCATGGCGTGGATCTACTGGCATGCGCGGCGTGGATCTACTGGGGTTATCGCTGGTAGATCCACGCCATGCGTGGATGCCTTTGCTTTCACAACAGCGTCAGGCCTCGCGCAATGCCAATGCTGGCGGCGTGTGCAGGATCCGCCGGGTGCCCAACCAGCCGGCCAGCAGGCTCAGGCCAATGCCGAGTAGCCCACCCAGCAGCAGACCCGGCCACGGCGGCAGCAGCGGCAGTTCGAACACCTTCTGCGACACCGCCACGCCGATCACCGCTGCCGCGCCCACCGCCAACAGCGCCGCCAGCGCGCCCAGCGCCCCGAACTCGACCAGTACCGCGCCACGCAGCTGCCGCCGCGTTGCACCCAGCGTGCGCAGCACCGCGCTGTCATAGCGCCGCTCGCCAGCCGTCGCCTGCAGTGCCGCCAGCAGCACCAGCACACCGGCCAGCAGGCTGAACACCATCACCAGCTGCACCGCCTGCGCCACCCGTTCCATCACGTCGCGCACCTGCGAGATCACCGCATCCACGTCCAGCAGCGACAGGTTCGGCTGCGCACGCACCAGTGCCCCGAGACCCGCCGCCTGTCCCGCCGGCAGATGGAACGCCGACAGCAGGTTGTGCGGTGTATCGCCCACTGCGTTCGGGTTCAGCAGCACGAAGAAGTTCGGCCGGAAAGTGTTCCAGTCGGCCTTGCGCACGCTGGTGACGCTGAACTCGCGCTCCTGCTCGCCCACTGCAATGGTGATGCGGTCGCCCGGGTGCATGCCGTAGCGCTTGGCCCAGCCGATCTCCACCGAGGCCTCGGCAGCGGTGCTGTCCGGCGTCCAGAACGTGCCGTTGACCAGCGTATTGGCCGGCGGGAACGTGCTGCGCCAGCTGAAGTTCAGTGGCCGGTTCTCGTCATCGTCGTCGCGCTGTCCTTCGCCCTGCGGCTGATTGTCGTCCGGCGTGCGGTCCACCCGCAGCGGTGGTTTGCCGTTGATTGCAATCAAGCGGCCGGTGGCCATCGGTTCGATGCTGGCATCATCCGCACCCAGGCCCTGCAGTGCGGCCAGCACGCTGTCGCGCTGCTCGGGCTGGATGTTGATCAGGAAGTAGTTCGGTGTGTCCGCGGGCAGGCGCTCGCGCCACTGCTGCAGCAGGCCGGGGCCGATCACTGCCAGCAACAGCAGGGCGCACAGCGACAGTGACAGCCCTACCAGCTGCATCACTGCCAGCATCCGCCGCCGCGTCAGCGCGGCCAGGCCCAATCGCCAGTTGCCGTGCAGACGATGCTGCAGGCCTCGCAGCAGCTGCAGCAGCAGGAATCCGACCACGCCTGCGGCGACCGCCAGACCGGCCAGGCCCCCCAGCACCCACAGGGCCAGCTTCAGATCGCCGGTGACCTGCACCGCCAGTACCAGGCTGGCCGCCAGTGCGGCCACATAGGCCAGCAGCGAGGCCGGCGGCAAGGCGGCAAACGAGCGGTTGAGCACGCGCATCGGCGGCACCCCACGCAGGCGCAGCAGCGGCGGCAGTCCGAAGCCGAACAGCAGCAACAGGCCGATCCCCGCGCCGGTCAGCGCAGGCATCGCTTCGGGCAACGGCAGGCGTTGCGGCACCAGGCTGCCCAGCACCTGCACCAGTCCTTCCTGCGCCGCCATGCCCAGGCCGATGCCGATCGCACAGGCCGGCACGGCCAGCATCAGCAGCTGCAGGGCCAGGCCAGCGAGGATGTCGCGCTGGCGTGCGCCCAGGCAACGCAGGATCGCCACCTGGTCGATGCGACGCAGGGCGAACCGGTTGGCAGCCAGTGCGGTGGCCACGCCAGCCAGCAGTACCGCCAGCAGCGCGCTCAGGCCGAGGAAACGACCGGCCAGGTCGAAGGCCTGGCGCACACCGCGCTGGGTATCGTTCACGCTGAGCAGGCGCATGCCTTTCACCTGCGGCAGCAACCATTGCCGGAAGGCCGCGATATCGGTGGCGGTGCCCGCGAACATCAACCTGTAGTTGATGCGGCTGCCGGGGCCGAGCAGGCCCGTGCCTTCCACATCGGCGCGGTTGACCAGCAGGGTCGGCGACAGCGTCAGCAGGTCGCCGCCGGCATCCGGTTCCGATTCGATGATGCCGGCGATGCGCAGCGTGCCCGCACCGAATTCCAGATCGTCGCCGGCCTTCAGGCCCAGCGCCTGCAGCAGGCGCGGATCGGCATAGGCCTGGCCCTTGGCCGGCATCCCGGCATCGGCGATCAGCGCGCCGCCCGGCGTAGCGCGCACGCGCAGCGCGCCACGCAGCGGATAGCCTGCTTCCACGGCCTTGATGCTGGCCATCTGGCTGGCATCGCCCTGGAACAGCACGCTGCCGAAGCTGGCCAGCCGCGTGTGCGCCAGGCCGCGTCGCTGCGCTTCGTCGGCGAACGCGGCAGGCGGGTCGTCGCGCCCGGCCACGCCGAGGTCGCCGCCGAGCATTTCCGCCGCGCTGCCGGTCAGGGCCAGGTTGACCCGGTTGACCAGCGTGCCCACTGCCGTCATCACCGCCACGCCCAGTACCAGGGCGGCGAAGACGGTCAGCAGGTCACCGGCCAGGGCTTCGCGGCGCAGCGCGCGCCACGCATGCCGCAGCAGGTTCATGCGTCCACTCCATGTTCCACCGGCTGCAGGCGGCCGTTGTCGATGCGATGGATGTACTGGCAGCGCTGTGCCAGGCGCAGGTCGTGGGTGACCAGCACCAGCGTGGTACCGCTGCCGGCGTTGAGTTCGAACAGCAGATCGCTGATGTGCTGGCCGGTGGCCTGGTCCAGCGAGCCGGTGGGTTCATCGGCGAACAGGATGCGCGGGCGGCTGACGAACGCGCGGGCGAGGGCGACACGCTGCTGCTCGCCGCCGGACAGCTGCCGCGGATAGTGGCGGGCGCGGTGCGAGAGCCCTACCGCAGCCAGCACCTCATCCACCCGCGTGCGGTCCTCGCGACCCGCCAGTTCCAGCGGCAGCGCGATGTTTTCGGCCGCCGTCAGCGCCGGCAGCAGGTGGAAGCTCTGGAACACGAAGCCGACGTCGCGTGCGCGCAGCTGTGCACGGGCTTCTTCGTCCAACGCCGTCAGATCCTGGCCCGCCAGCGTGATGCGGCCGCGGCTGGGCAGGTCCAGCCCGGCCAGCAGGCCGAGCAGGGTGGTCTTGCCGGAACCGGAGGCGCCGACGATGGCCACGCTGGTCCCTTCATGGACGGTCAGGGTGATGTTGTCCAGTATGTGGACTTCACCCTCCGGGCCATGCACGGATTTGCCGACGTGGTCGACGGCGATGGCGACGGGCGCGCTGCGGGGGGACAGGCTGTCGATGAGGAGACTCCAATGCACAAGACGGGATGGAGCCGGCAAGCCGGCGCAATGATGGTGCTGTTGCTAGGGTTGCTGCTGTTGCCGGCACTGGCGTGTGCCAAAGGTCCGGCCACCGGTACCGTGCTGGTGCTCGGTGACAGCCTCAGTGCCGCCCACAATATCCCGGCCGATGCAGGCTGGGTCAGCCTGCTGCAGCAGCGGGTCAGGCAGCAGTCGAAAACCCCGCCGCGCATCGTCAACGCCAGCATGAGCGGGGAAACCACTGCCGGCGCGCTGACCCGCCTGCCGGGCCTGCTCGGGCGGGAAAAGCCCACGGTGGTGGTGATCGCCCTCGGTGGCAACGATGCGCTGCGCGGCCTGACCCCGGCGCAGGTGCAGGGCAACCTGGAAAAAATGGTACAGGCAAGCCAGAGGGCCGGTGCCAAGGTGCTGCTGCTGGGCATCGACGTGCCGCCCAACTATGGGCCGGGCTACCGCCAGCGCCTGGCGGCGGCGTACCGCGCACTTGCCACGCAGTACAAGGTGCCGTTGCTGCCGTTCCTGCTGGAAGGCGTGGCCCTGCAGCCGGGATTGATGCAGGCCGATGGCCTGCATCCCACCGCGCAGGCGCAGCCGAAAGTGCTGGACAACGTATGGCCGCTGCTGAAACCGCTGCTGTGAGCACGCCATCTTCTTTTCATTGACGCAACTTCACATCGCGTGCACCGTCGATCGGGCATGTTTCACAAAGCTGAAGAAAGAGGGATTCTCATGCGTCAGACGAAGGAGACTTCCGGCTTGGTGCTGGTGGTCGAAGACAACCGCAATATCTCCGAGATGATCGGTGAATACCTGGAAGGCCGTGGCTTCGAGGTGGACTATGCGCAGGATGGCCTGGACGGCTACCGTCTGGCTGCCGAGAACAGCTACGACGTGGTCGTGCTGGACCTGATGCTGCCGCGGCTGGATGGCATCGAAGTGTGCCGCCGGCTGCGCAACGATGCGCGCAAGTCGACCCCGGTGCTGATGCTGACCGCGCGCGACACGCTGGATGACAAGCTCACCGGCCTCGGTTTTGGTGCCGATGATTACCTGACCAAGCCGTTTGCGATCCAGGAACTGGAAGCCCGCCTGCGAGCGCTGATCCGCCGTGAACGTCGCCAGGTCGGTTCGGAAGTGCTCAAGGTCGCCGACCTGGTGCTCGATCCGGTCAGCATGCGTGCCACGCGTGCCGGCACCGAGCTGCAGCTGTCGCCGATCGGCCTGCGCCTGCTGACCATCCTGATGCGCGAATCGCCGCGTGTGGTCACCCGCCAGGAAATCGAACGCGAAATCTGGGGCAACGGCCTGCCTGATTCGGACACGTTGCGCAGCCATCTGTACAACCTGCGCAAGATCATCGACAAGCCGTTCGACCGGCCGCTGCTGCACACCGTGCAGAGCGCGGGCTATCGCATCGCCGATATTGCCCAGCCGATGGCCTGATCGACGTCGTGCCGGTGTTGCAGCAGAACCGGCACGGCCGTGGTCGGCAGGGAAGGGGTGAACGTTCCGGATGCCCGGTCGTCATCGTCCATGCACGATCACGGCACAGCGCGCTGCCTATAATCGCAGCGCTCTGACCGGGACACCGCAATGCCGCACGGCCTGCCGCGCAAGATCCGTATCGCCTTCATCCTGCAAGCCGTGCTGGCCAGCCTGGGTATCCTGCTGGGTGCCTGGCTGGTTTCGCTGGTGATCAAGCACAGCCTGGTCGGCGCTGCCCTGCGCGAAGAAGCGGCGTACTACTGGACGCTGCACGAGGCCTCGCCCGTGCAGCCGCCGCCCAATACCCAGAACATCCGTGGCTACCTGCTGGAACGCGGGCAGTCCAGCCTGTCACTGCCCGCCAACCTGCGCACGTTGGAACCGGGTTTCCACGAACTGCCCGACGATGATCAGCTGGTGCTGGTCGACGCCCGCGAACAGGGGCGCCTGTACCTGGTGTTCCTGCGCTCGCGCGCGGAGATGCTGGCGTTCTGGTTCGGCATCGTGCCGGTGCTGCTGACCCTGCTGGCGGTGTATGGCGCCTCCTGGATCACCTACCGTGCCTCCAAGCGCCTGGTATCACCGGTGAACTGGCTGGCGCGCCGCGTCTCGCGCTGGGATCCGGGTCATCCGGAAGCGGCCGATCTGGAACCGAACAAGCTGCCTGCGGACATGCAGGGCGAGACCCGGCAACTGGCAGCGGCGCTGCATTCGCTGGCCAACCGGGTCACTGCGCACGTGGCACGCGAGCGCAACTTCACCCGTGATGCCAGCCATGAACTGCGCACGCCGCTGACGGTCATCCGGGTGGCCAGCGACATGGCGCTGGGCGATGAAAGCCTGGAGCCGCGCCTGCGCCGCAGCCTGCAGCGCATCCAGCGTGCCGGGCGGGACATGGAAGCGGTGATCGATGCGTTCCTGATCCTGGCCCGCGAGGCCGACGTCGAGCCGCAGGTGGAACTGTTCGACGTCAACGACATCGTCCGCTACGAAGTGGACAACGCCAACGAACTGCTGGTGGGGCGGCCGCTGGCGGTGCACCTGCACAGCGATGCGGCCGTGCAGCTGCACGCACCGCCGCGGGTGCTGCAGGTGGTGGTCAGCAACCTGGTGCGCAATGCCTGCAGTTATACCGACGAAGGTCGCATCGACGTGCACGTGCACAACGACCGGGTGGTGGTAAGCGATACCGGCATCGGCATGTCCGCCGACGCACTGTCGCGTGCGTTCGAGCCGTTCTATCGTGCCGATCCCAGCCGTCCGCAGGGTACGGGCCTGGGCCTGTCGATCGTGCGTCGCCTGTGTGATCGCTTCGGCTGGAAGGTCAGTTTGACCAGCGAGCTGGGCAAGGGCACCGAGGCGACGGTGGTTTTCCGCTGAGGGCCGGGCGGCGAAGCAACAGCAACAGCGGACATTCCGTGGGATGGCGGGGCGCTGTGGGTTTGCAGGACACGCCGTAAACCNNTGGCGCCAACGGTCCTGCAAACCCACAGCGCCCCGCCTTCGACAGGTTCCGCGATCTGCGGTAGATCCACGCCATGCGTGGATGAGCGTCCCCGGTAGTGCCGGCCGCTGGCCGGCAACCCCGGCATCACTCAGTTGCAGTTGACCTTCGGCGCCAGCGCCTTGGTCCAGATCGCATAGCCGGCCGGGGTCATGTGCAGCATGTCCTCGCGGAACAACGCGGCATCGGGCTGGCCATCGGCCCCGAGCATCGGTGTGTAGATGTCGGTGTAGCCGGTGTTGGGCAGCTTCGCCAGCGCAGCCTTGATCTTCGCGTTGGCGTCGTTGATCGCCGGCAGCAGATGCGCCCGCGACGGGCTGGGCTTGATGGAGACGTACTCCACCTTCGTCTTCGGCAGGTCGCGATGCACGCGCTGCACGAAGGCCACCACGTCGTCGCGTACCTGGGTTGCGCTGCGGCCGCTGTTGAGGTCGTTGTCGCCGGCGTAGAAGAACACCTTGCACGGCGCGTACGGCACGATGGCCTGGCCGGCATACCAGGTGCTGTCGCGCACTTCCGAACCGCCGAAGCCGCGGTTGAACACCGGTTGCCCCGGGAAGTCCTGGGCCAGGCTGTCCCACATGCGGAAGGACGAGCTGCCGATGAATTCAATGCCACCGCGCGGCGGCGGATTGGTCCGGTCAGCACTGGCGAAGGACGCCATGTCGGCGGCCCAGGCCACGTTGGAGACCTGTGCGGGTACCTGCGGCGGCGCCGGCGGGCTCAAGGCCTGGGCCAGCGGCGCGGCCAGCAGGCCAAGCAGGATCAGGCAGGTGCGGGGACGGGTCATCAGGCACTCCGGCAGGGCAGGGGGCATCCATCATAGAAGCTGGCCTGGCCCCACGCTTGGCCGCGCCGGGCCGTTCGCGGGGCCTCGCGGCGCGGCGTCCGGGGGTGCCGTGGCCGCCCTTGTGGCAAAATGGGGGCTGTCTGCCTATCCCTGTGCACCCATGATTCCCTGCCGTGCGTCTGAGCGGTCGCTGCGCCGCGCCCCTGTTGCTGGATGCTTCACCCGTGGCTGATCAGTTCGGCCACATGCCCCGCGGCCCGCGCCGTATCTTCCAGGCCGCCCGCTGGTCCTGGCAGGGCCTGCGAGCTGCCTGGCTGCATGAGTCCTCATTCCGGCTGGAGGTCTACCTGCTGGTGCTGCTGACGCCGCTGGCGATCTGGCTGGGCCAGACACCGGTGGAGCGCGCGCTGATGATCGGCTCGATGCTGCTGGTGCTGGCGATGGAGCTGGCCAACTCGGCCATCGAGGCGGTGATCGAGCGCTATGGCGCGGAAATCCACGAACTGGCCGGCCGCGCCAAGGACATGGGCTCGGCGGCAGTGTTCGTGCTGATGATGAACGTGCTGCTGTGCTGGGCCCTGGTGCTGGTGCCGCGATTGTTCCCGGCCAGCGTCGGCTGATCCTTCTTCCTCCCCCCTTGTTGAAGACTTCCCATGTCCCTTGAGCTTCTCGCCGATCCGAATGTCTGGTTGACCCTGTTCACCTTGAGCGCGCTGGAAATCGTGCTCGGCATCGACAATCTGGTGTTCATCTCCATCGCCGTCAGCAAGCTGCCCGAAGAGCGCCGCCCGTTCGCGCGCCGCCTCGGCATCGCCGTGGCCTGCATCACCCGTATCGGCCTGCTGGTGTCGCTGGCGTACCTGGCGCACATGCAGGCGAATCTGTTCACCGTGGCCGGCATGGGCATCTCCATCCGCGACCTGGTGCTGATCGTCGGTGGCCTGTTCCTGATCATCAAGGGCTGGATGGAGATCAAGGAAATGATCTCCGGTGGCGAGGACGAGGATCCGACCACCACCAAGACCTCGGCCGTGTTCGGCTACGTGATCGCGCAGATCGCGATCATCGACATCGTGTTCTCGCTGGACTCGGTGATCACCGCCGTCGGCATCGCCGACCACGTGCCGGTGATGGTCGCTGCGATCCTGCTGTCGGTGGCGGTGATGCTGCTGGCCGCCAACCCGCTGGGCCGTTTCATCGATGCCAACCCGACCGTGAAGATGCTGGCCCTGGCCTTCATCCTGCTGATCGGTGCGGTGCTGATCCTGGACGGCCTGGACGTGCACGTGCCCAAGCCCTACATCTACGCCGCGATGGGCTTCTCGGTGCTGGTGGAGTGGCTGAACCTGCTGATGCGCCGCCGCGCACGCGAACACCACGTGCCGGGTGCCGGCGACTGGTAAGCACTACCCCGAACCCCCGGCCAGCGCCGGGGGTTCTGCTTTCCGGGCGCCGCTGCGCTCGCCGGGCATGGCCCGGCGCTACCCGGATGGCCGACCTGCCCGCCACTTGTGAATCGGGATCAACACTGTTTTCCCGCGCCGAGGCTTACTCCCGGCCGGCAAAGCGCGCAGGCTACGCGCTCATTTTCCACAGGGCCTGCCCCACGCAGGCAACTCCCATGAATTCCAGAGCCGCTTTGCTGGCACTCGCCGTCGGCGCCTTCGCCATTGGTACCACCGAGTTCACCCCGATGGGCCTGTTGCCGGTCATCGCCAACGGAGTGGGGGTCAGCATTCCCACTGCCGGCATGCTGATCACCGCCTACGCGGTGGGCGTGATGCTGGGCGCGCCGGTGATGACCCTGCTGATGGGACGCTTCGGCAAGCGCACCGCGCTGATGCTGCTGATGTCGATCTTCATCGTCGGCAACGTGCTGTCGGCGCTGGCCCCGAACTACGGCCTGCTGCTGCTGTCGCGTCTGGTGACCAGCCTCAATCACGGCGCGTTCTTCGGCATCGGCGCGGTGGTCGCCGCCAGCCTGGTGCCCAAGGACAAGCAGGCGGCAGCAGTGGCAACGATGTTCATGGGCCTGACCATCGCCAACATCGGCGGCGTGCCGCTGGCGACCTGGGTCGGCCAGCAACTGGGTTGGCGTTTGGCTTTTGCCGGCACTGCCGTACTCGGCGTGGTGGCGATCACCGCCTTGGCCATGGCACTGCCGGCCTCCGCAGCGGGTGCACGCCCGGATGTCCGGCGTGAACTGAAATCGATCATGCAGCCGCAGGTGCTGCTGGCGATGGCGACCACGGTGCTGGGTGCAGGCGCGATGTTCACTCTCTACACCTACGTAGCGCCAGTGTTGACCGAGCTGACCGGCGCCTCGAACGCTTTCATTGCGTTGTCGCTGGCACTGATCGGTATTGGTTTCACCGTTGGCAACGGCATCGGCGGACGCATGGCAGACTGGTCGCTGGACGGCGCGACCCGCATTCTGCTGGCGGTGCTGGCAGCGCTGATGTTCGTGCTGCCGCTGGCCTTCATGAGCCACGCGACCGCAGCGCTTGGCGTGTTGCTGTTCGGCGCGGCGACCTTCGCCATCGTGCCGCCGTTGCAGATCCGGGTGATGCAGGCCGCCAGCGAGGCGCCGGGACTGGCGTCGTCGATCAACGTCGGTGCGTTCAACCTCGGCAATGCACTGGGCGCGGCGCTGGGTGGTGCGGTGATCAGCCTTGGGCTGGGCTACGCGGCGATTCCGGTGGCCGGTGGCCTGCTGGCGGCGTCGGCGCTGCTGCTGGCGTGGCTGGGGCGCAGCCGCACTGCGGTGGCTGAAGCCTGCTGAGAGATGTGTTCCGGCAGGGCTGCGCCCTGCACCCGCCGAAGCGGTAGTGCCGGCCGCTGGCCGGCAACCTCAACAGCAACGGCAAAAACTGGCTATCCGTGGGATGGCGGGGTGGGTCCGGTGGCAGGGGACGGCGCAAGTACGTCCCTGTAGCCTCGGTCGCGCCATCCATGGCGCTCACGCCCCTGCCACCGGACCTACCCCGCCTTCGACAAGACAACCGGCGCGGGCGTAACGCCGATGGCTGGCT